>CAYSND010000186.1:0-3549 GCA_964432305.1 uncultured Muribaculaceae bacterium
AAGTCACATCCGTATTATCATACGGCTCTCTGTTAAAAATAATTAAAACCTTCATAGTATTATATTTTATTTCACGCAACGCACTGCAAAGGAACCAGAGTGGGCGTAGGTGTTTATCCCTGCATTCTTTTCACTAAGGAAAAAATAGTTTGCATTAGTTCCTTCTTTGGTACTCGTCCAATAAAAGCCAATTGTGCTACGACCTGCAAGTTCTCCGGCACCACCTCTATTCCCCGTTGTAGGGAAGAAAGATTTAATAGCACCTCCCCCATCAATGGTGCGACCATTTATATTCGCAGTCGAGCCATGAGTGCCGGAAGTGGTCCAGGTCAATGTCTTAAAGAGCAATGCTGAAACTTCAGCTTTGGTGGGGAGTCTCCACCCTTCGGGACAAGGGTCGTTAGGACTCTTCGAGGGAGAGGCTTCACTCCCTGCATTCCAAGCAAGTGAGGCATTTTCAGAACTCCAGCTGTATGGAGGTGTGGTAACTTTATAGAAAACTGCAGCATTGGAATTATCGCTCCCTGCTGAATTGGTTACTGTTGTTTCAGTAACAGTAGCGTTTACTGCATCCTGGAAATTAGGAGAGAGTACTCCTCCCTGACCCTGTTTTCTTCCCCACTGGAAAAGTTTCCCGTATGGGTAATTCAATGCTTCATAACCACAATTAACAGGGGCTACGGTAAGGGTTTTATCTGAAACTCCCCCTATTGTAAGAGCAGTAAAAGTAGTTCCTGCACCATAATCGACTCCATTCTCAATATAATTGGTAGAACTGGAAGTGGTAAAATCAAACGGATTCATAACAGTAATCATGGAACGAGTAATCGTTATTGCATTACCTGAATTGGTCTTGGTCATAGAGCCCACAGAAGAGGTAATATTAACTGTTATGTCTCCCACAGGATAGAGAGCAGGAGGGAGTAAAATATAGAATCTCTTGGCAGTAGTATTTAACTCTACCCCTGAACCCAAATCGAGATAGACACTGTTGCTTGCATCAGAAGCCATGTTCATAACAGCATTAGGAGCAGTATAATTCATGGCAATAGAAGCGTTACCGCTTAGTTTTTTGGAGGCACTCGTAACAGTAATTCTGGTTATAGTCTTACTCCCCGACGCAACTTTTAACTGCACCACTAAATAACCGCCTATGTTAAGAAACTGTAATGACTCGCTACCACTCGTCCTATATGATACTGCAGGGTTAAGATTATTAGAGAACCCACCTGCAGAGTTGTATGCTTGGGAGGCGGGAAGAGTAAAGTTTATTGTTTTTTCTGGCGTAATTTCTGTAACAAAGGAGTGTGGATAGAAGGCATAAACCGCACCGGTAGTGCTGACTGAGCCACTAAAAACAGCAGAGGTGGTATTCTCACCTGAGACTAAATCAAATTTATTGTTAGTCGTGTTATCTCCCGAAAAGAGAGCGAGAGCATCACCTACACTCCAAAGGACATTATTATCATTTGCAAGGGTGGTTTTACTTTCAGGAGCCTCTTTCTCGCAAAGTGCTTCTATAGTGTATTTATTATCAGTGTTACCATTGTCTTTCCTACAATTCCATAATAGGATTAAAGAAAGTAACAATATAGAGAGTAAAATTAATTTATTTTTCATCGCCTATAATTTGATTATTATTTACCTGATAGTGCGTCATAAATAGCCTTTGCAAAAATCGGAGCTACTACTTTATTTGCTGTGCTATTTGGGTGAGAGTCATCTCCATTATGGTTTAATTCATATTCATATTTGAGGCAATTAACTTTCCCATTTGCAGGAGAAGCATTTGATTCGGCTACTAATCCATAAAAATCGAATATATAAATATTAGGGTGTGCTTTTCCATCTTCTCTAAGCCATTCGTTTTTAACCCAGTTCACAAATTCACGAGCTCGAGCAGCATCTGCTGTATTAGTTGCAAGACGATGAAGAGGTGCCAATGTCCAAACCATAAATTTATTATTGGGGTAAGAATCCATTATCCCCCTTAAGGCTCTATATTGTAATTTATAATTTCCTATGGTTTTAGTAGGAGAAGAGATAGAGGGTGTTCCACTCTCAGCCACAATCTCCGAACCGGGATAGCAGTGTTTAAATATTATTAACTCGTACTCGGCTGTAAATTGAGATAAGCACTTTTTACCAGGTTTACCTGAATCGCATTTATTATTAACCCAAAGATTCCAATAGTCATAAGGGTAGTTATCCCAAGGATATGGATCATTCGGATAAGAAAATTCGCTAACCGAAAAACTACTCCCCATAGAGGAGTTAAGTTTAGAGAATTCTGTTGAGACTCCCCCATCCCATACCCCTTGTCCGGTGGAGTGATGGAGAAATATGGCATTCCCTTTCCCTGTTGTGTTTTCGTTATTATTGTTATTATTTGATGGTTTACATCCAAATAATAAAAGGCTCGAAACAAAAATAATCGAAATAGTTTTAACTAAATGTGTCATATAATTAAAATTTATTTGGTCCCTAATAAAGCATCATAAATAGCCTTGGCAAATATAGGAGCGATGGTAGTATTTGCCAGACTGTTAGGATGAGAGTCATCTCCATTATGATCCTTTTCATAATTATATTTAAGACAATTAATCTGCCCTTCCGACTCTATGGAACTCGCTGCAAGCCCATAAAAATCAAAGATATAAATATTTGGATGTGGTTTTCCATCTTCAAAAAGCCACTCATTTTTAACCCAGTTTACAAATTCACGGGCGCGTGCGGCTTGGGTGGAGTTAGTTGCAAGACGATGAAGAGGTGCCAATGTCCAAACCATAAATTTATTATTAGGATAAGAGTCCATTAATGCTCTTAATGCTCTATATTGTAGTTTATAATTACCTATAGTTTTTGTCTCTGAACTAACTGAAGGGGTTCCTGAATCAGCTTGAATCCCTGCTCCGGGGTAGCAGTGTTTATAGATTATTAAGTCGTATTGAGATGTGTAATATGAGAGACATTCTCTTAGATTCGGATAGGCTGTACCACATCCCCCCCCTATCCATAAATACCAAAAATCATAGGGATAGTTTTTCCAATCATAAGTACCACTTGGATAGTCGAACTCTGCTATAGAGACAGATGTCCCATTTGCACTATTTAAAGTGGCGATTTGAGCTGGCACACCGGCATTATAGACATTTTCGCCTGTGGAGTGGTGTAAGAAAACAGCTTTTTGTCCAAAAAGCATAATAGGGGCAAAAAGAAGAAGGAATAACAATATCTTTTTATTCATAGTAGTTAATATTTCGCGTAAAATTAGAAAAAAAGAGACAAACTACAATTATTATTATATTTGCGGACATTAAAATTATTTTATGCTCTGGCAGTTATTCTATACTTTTCTAAAAATAGGGGCTTTCACATTTGGAAGCGGTTATGCTATGATTCCTATGATAGAGAGGGAGGTTATAGATAAAAAAAAGTGGTTTGAAAGGGGTGAGTTTATGGAACAGTTTATTTTAGCACAGTCCGCTCCGGGACCTTTCTCACTTAATACCGCTGTCTTTGTAGGGTATAAATTAAAAGGGTGGATGG
>CAYSND010000187.1:0-3529 GCA_964432305.1 uncultured Muribaculaceae bacterium
ACACTTCATGCTTTTGTAAATCCTATCCTTGGTTTCCCACTTGTTTTAATCTGTTTAATATTTATGACCATATATTCTGTTATTTTAATGAAAAATCCTGATGCATTAAGAGGATACTATTCCACATATTCCACCAAATCACTCTATGATATCCCCTCTAAAGATGAATTATCTAAAACAATAAAAACTAGCGAACTATATTTAGATAAGTATATTACAGTAATGGAATTGGCTGAAAAGACCAAAATAGATGCCTCTGTTATTATTACTGATTATAAAAATAAAGGGTTCTCAAACCTTAACGATTATCTTAATACATTCCGCATAGTCCATTTTAAGAACCTTGCTGTTAAAAATCCCAAAGTTCCTATTACCACTTTAGCTTTAGAATCCGGATTCACATCGCGAGCAAGTTTCTACAGATATTTTGAAAGCATAGAGGGTTACACCCCATCTGAATTTATAAAAAGAAGAGAAAAAAATGCCTGATTGCACCAAATGTGCAATATTTTGAGCCGAATAAAACGGCAATCAATCCTTCCTTTATCTAAATTTGAGGCATAATAACTAAGCATACTATGTTAGCACTGCCCAAAAGAATTGCCCGATTCTATATTAATGGTTTTAAGGAGATGAAACTCGGCAAAACTTTATGGCTTATTATTATTATTAAGCTGTTTATAATGTTTGTTATACTTCGGGTATTCTTTTTTAAACCACACTTAAAACAGTTCGATAGTGAAGAGAGTAAACAAGAGTATGTTTCAGATGAGCTAATTAGACGAGGAAAATAATAATTTCTAACCTTTTAAATTTTAACTTATGATCGAAGCTATAGACACTTCTCTTGTGGATTGGTCGAGGGCACAGTTTGCTCTGACTGCCATTTATCACTGGATCTTCGTTCCACTAACACTTGGATTAGGGGTAATTCAAGCAATAATGGAGACAATCTATGTGAAGACAGGAAATGTATTTTGGAAAAACACTGCCAAATTCTGGATGAAACTCTTTGGTATTAACTTTGCCGTAGGAATTGCTACCGGACTTATTCTAGAATTTGAGTTTGGTACCAACTGGTCTAATTATAGTTGGTTCGTTGGAGATATTTTCGGTGCACCTTTAGCAATAGAGGGGATCTTTGCATTCTTTATGGAGGCAACCTTTATTGCCGTAATGTATTTTGGATGGGACAAAGTAAGTAAACGGTTCCATCTTGCAGCTACATGGCTAACTATCTTTGGTGCGACTGTTTCTGCACTTTGGATATTAATTGCAAATGCTTGGATGCAATACCCTGCAGGGATGCATTTTAACCCTGATTCTGTTAGGAATGAGATGCTTGACTTTTGGGCAGTTGCAGGTTCTCCTGTAGCTATCAATAAGTTTTTCCATACAGTTCTTTCTGGGTGGATTGTGGGGAGTGTCTTTGTTCTAGGAATTAGTAGTTGGTACCTTATTAAAAAGAAAAGTAGAGAATTTGCATTGGCGAGTATAAGAATTGCCTCCATCTTCGGAATAATTGCCTCGATTCTAATAATTACCACAGGGGATAAATCTGCATACCACGTTGCCCAAAAGCAACCCATGAAACTTGCTGCCATGGAGGGTCTCTATCAGGGACAGGAGGGGACAGGACTTATTGGTATAGGTGTATTGAACCCAAAGTTTGAAGGATTTACGAAATATGTTCCAGGTGAAGAGGGGATTGATACCCAAAAGCCAGTTATTTATAAAATAGAGTTCCCGAAAATGCTCTCATTCCTTGCCGAGCGCGATTTAAATGCCTTTGTGCCTGGTGTAAGAGACTTACTTGATGGGGGTTATACTCTTAAAAACGGAGAGATAGCCATTTCCGCACAAGAGAAAATCAATAGAGGTAAAACAGCTATCCAGGCTTTAGCAGATTACAGAACTGCACGAAAAGAGGGAAACGACTCATTGGCAGTAGCTCATAAAGCAACACTTGATGAAAACTTCCCCTATTTTGGGTATGGTTATATTAACTCACCGGAAGAATTAGTCCCACCTGTAGGTTTAGTCTTTTACTCATTTAGATTAATGGTAATACTAGGAGCATTCTTTGTTGCTCTCTTTATTACTTCCCTCTTCTTAGATTATCGTAAAAAACTAGATAAGATAAAATGGTTCCAATGGATTGCGTTCCTCTCTATCCCTTTAGCGTACCTTGCTTCTCAGTTAGGATGGGTAGTAGCAGAGGTAGGTCGTCAGCCTTGGGCTATTCAGGATGTACTTCCGGTAGGGGCAGCAGTTTCAAAACTTGCCACATCTTCTGTGCAGATTACATTCTTCGTATTCCTCTCTCTCTTCACTATTTTATTAATAGCAGAAATCGGAATAATGATAAAAGCCATTAAAAAGGGTCCCGAAATGGGAGATTCATCACAATCAATTAAATACTAAAACGAGCTATTATGGAAACTTTTTCACTATTACAACACTATTGGTGGTTTTTAATCTCCCTTTTGGGAGCATTGCTCGTCTTTCTCCTTTTAGTTCAAGGAGGACAATCACTTCTCTTCTCTCTCGGAAAAAATGATGAAGAGAACGAACTTTTAACAGGCTCTACAGGGAGAAAATGGGAAATAACCTTTACCACACTCGTAACTTTCGGCGGGGCATTTTTTGCCTCGTTCCCCCTCTTCTACTCGACAAGCTTCGGAGGGGCTTACTGGGTTTGGATACTTATACTCCTCTGCTTCGTAATTCAAGCAGTTTCTTATGAGTTTCAGGGTAAAAAAGGGAACTTACTGGGTAAAAAAACATATCAGATTTTTCTTTGGATCAATGGGGTTTTAGGTCCCCTACTCCTTGGAACCGCAGTGGGAACTTTCTTCAATGGAGCGGAATTTATTGTTAACAAGGACAATATCACTGTTATCGGGATGCCAATAGTTTCACAATGGGCAAACCCGCTTCATGGTCTTGAGGCTGTTTTCGTGGTTTGGAACGTGCTCCTCGGACTTGCAGTCCTCTTCCTCTCGAGAGTTATCTCCCTACTCTATACCATAAACAACATAGACAATGCTCAAATCGACCAGAGAGCCAGAAAAAGACTTTGGATAGAAGCATCCCTCTTTTTGGTTTTCTTCTTAACATTTTTAGTACATCTATTGATACAGAAGGGGTATGCTTACTCTCCTGAAACAGGTGAGGTCTTTCTTGAACCATATAAATACCTTCATAATCTCCTTCAAATGCCGGCTGTATTAGTTGTTATGTTACTCGGAATAGTTGGTGTGCTATATGGTATAATAAGGACACTATTCTCAAATAAATGGAGAAAAGGGGTTTGGTATGCAGGGATTGGGACAGTTCTTACTGTTTTAGCCCTCTTCCTTATTGCAGGTTGGAACAATACTTCATATTACCCATCAGTAGTAGATATGCAGAGTTCACTAACTATTGCAAATAGCTCCTCCAGTCTCTTAACACTAAAAGTAATGAGTTATGTCTCCATCTTAATCCCATTTGTTTTGGGATACATTTGGTACACATGGCGCGCTTT
>CAYSND010000188.1:0-3529 GCA_964432305.1 uncultured Muribaculaceae bacterium
TCATTAAAAAGAAATTTGACGAGATGGAGATAAACGGTAGATATAAAGAGTTTATACATTTCGGGCTGACATCTCAAGATATAAACAATACCTCTATCCCCCTTTCGCTTCTGGAAGGGATTCAGGATGTCTATATGCCTCTGCTTTACGAAGTTATCAATCTTCTAAATGATAAGGCTGAAGAGTGGAGTGAAGTGCCGATGCTTGCCCATACCCACGGGCAGCCTGCCTCTCCCACAAGAGTTGGAAAAGAGTTTGAGGTATTTGTGGTAAGACTAAGGGAGCAGCAGAAAGGATTAAATTCCCTCCCCTTCCCAGCCAAATTCGGAGGTGCAACAGGAAATTTCAACGCCCACTTTGTGGCATACCCTGAAATTGATTGGAACTCATTTGCAAACGATTTTGTGGAAGATGTATTGGGGCTAAAACGCTCATATCCCACCACCCAAATCGAGCATTACGATAACATTGCTGCCATTTTCGACAACTTGAAAAGGATAAATACCATTCTTATAGACCTTTGCAGAGATATTTGGACTTATATCTCCATGGAATATTTCACTCAAAAAGTCAAAGAGGGGGAGGTCGGCTCTTCGGCAATGCCTCACAAGGTAAACCCTATTGATTTTGAGAATGCTGAAGGGAACTTAGGGGTTGCAAATGCCCTCTGCATATTCCTCTCTAACAAACTCCCTATTTCGAGGCTTCAAAGGGATTTGACCGACAGCACAGTCCTTAGAAATATCGGAACCCCTTTAGCACACTCGATTATTGCCCTAAAATCAATAAGAAAAGGACTCTCAAAAATAGTTCTGAATGAGGAAGTTATAGAGTGCGACCTCGAGGATAATTGGGCTGTGGTGGCAGAGGGAATCCAGACGATTTTAAGGAGAGAGGGGTACCCTAACCCTTATGAGGCACTTAAGGAACTTACACGCACAGGAAAACATATCTCGAAAGAGACCATCTCGGCATTTATAGAGACTCTCGACATTCCATACACCGTTAAGGAGGAGTTAAGAGCCATAACACCACATAATTATTTAGGAATATGAAACGTATATTAAAGCTCACACTTTTAGTGGCTCTTTTGGTCACCTTTAATCTAAATCCTGCTTCTTCTCAGGCACGAAAAGATGTTGTCGAATATGATAGCTATTTTACCCCTGAAAGGCTCAGGCTCGATTTGGTCTTTGCCGGAAATAATTTGGTTCAACAGGTCTATCTTCAAGGTCTGAAAAAAGAGTCTATTTGGGCAGGTTCACAGAAAAACTTATTAGACCCATTTAGATATGGGGAATATTTCTATGAGGTCTCTGTTGGGGGTAAAGTCATCTTTTCCAAGGGGTTCAATACCCTTTTCCAAGAGTGGAGGACCACTGCTGAGTCTAAAACAGTTTCAAAAGCCTTTAATAACTCGATTTGGATTCCATTCCCTAAACAAGAGGTCTCTGTAACTCTCTATGAAAGGGTTAAAGAGAGCGGATTGTTCGCAAAACTTAATTCATTTACCATTAATCCTAACGACAAACAGATTAACTGCGAAAAAGAGAATGACTTTAATGTGGTTACTCTTCTAAATTCCGGAGAGATGAGTAAAAAAGTGGATCTTCTTTTCATCGCAGAGGGGTACAATGCACAGGAGATGGAGAAATTTAGAAAGGATTGTGAAAAGTTTATGAACTATCTATTCGAGATGGAGCCTTACAAATCCCGTAAATCCGATTTTAATATTCACGCTGTAGAGTCTATCTCTAATGATTCCGGGACAGACTTCCCTCATAAAGATATTTGGAAAAACACCATTGCACACTCTAACTTTTATACATTCGGAATAGATCGGTATTTGACCGCCCCCGACCAAAGAGCCATAGCTATCCTCGCCTCCAATGCCCCTTTTGATGCAATCTATGTGATTGTAAACTCGGAAGTATATGGTGGAGGTGGAGTTTATAATTATTATGGGCTCTCCACCTCAGATAATTCACTCTATGCTGAAGTTTTCGTGCATGAATTTGGGCACTCCTTCGCAGGGCTTGCAGATGAATACTATAACTCAAGTGTCGCCTATGAGGATTTCTATAATCTTAAAGTGGAACCATGGGAGCCTAATATCACCACACTTGTCTCTTTTGAGAATAAATGGAAAGGGATGATCGATAAAAAGACCCCCACCCCTACCCCAAATGAGAAAAAATATGATGGGATAGTGGGACTCTTCGAAGGGGGTGGATATATGACAAAAGGGATCTTCCGCCCAAGCCTCGACTGCAGAATGCACACCAATAAAGCCCCAGGCTTCTGCCCTGTCTGCCAAAAAGCGATTAGTGATATGATTGATTATTATGTGAGGTAGGGAAAGAAATTGGGTACCCTCTTTAGATTTTACGCTGTAATCAACGGAGATAATAAGATCTATATTGTAATATAAAAGTTTATTACAACATATCTGCTCACCAAAACTCGAACTTTCTGCTCATTTTTTACTTGTTTTGAACAAAAAAGCACTATATTTGTGAGCAGAAAGAGATATTGTTATGGATAAAAGAGGTCAAATATTATCGTTTATTAAATCGCATCCGGAGTCTTCTTCCTCTGAAATTTTTGAGGGAGCAGGAGTTAATGTAGCATATGCAACTGTTAGGCGAGAGTTAGTGAAATTAGTTGCAGACGGCATTATTATCGTAACAGGAAAAGCAAAGTCAAGCCGCTATTCAATATCGCCTTCATACCAATTGATTATGCCAATTGACATCGAATCCTATTTTCAGCAGGAGATCGATGAGCGAATAATAACCCGGCAATATAATTTTGAGTTGATACCCACATTGAACAGAGCTCAGACTATCTTCACGAAAGCTGAATTGGAGCGATTAAACTCATTACAAGAGATATTTACTAATAACATATCCTCTCTTTCTCAAAATGATTATCGCAGTGACATGGAGCGTCTTGGGATTGATCTGAGTTGGAAGTCCTCACAGATTGAAGGAAACAGATACTCTCTATTAGAGACTGAACGTTTACTCAAAGAGAAAGAGACTGCAAAAGGGAAAAGTAAGGATGAAGCTGTAATGTTACTTAATCACAAGGACGCGCTCGATTTTATTCTTGAAAATCCCGGGCATTTATCCGAATTAACAGTTGCCAAAGTTGAGAATATACACTCGATTCTTATCAAGGAATTGCCTGTAGAGCGAAATATTCGTGTTAGGCGCGTGGGTATAACTGGTACAAACTACCGACCTTTAGATAATGAATTTCAAATTCGTGAAGCCCTGGAATTAACCTGTACACTGATAAACAAGCGTGAGAATATATTTGAAAAAGCACTGCTTACATTGTTATTACTTCCATATATTCAACCATTTAACGATGGTAATAAACGTACCTCACGAATTGTAAGCAATGCCCTTCTCATAGCAAATAACTATTGCCCGATCTCTTTTCGTACAGTGGACTCTATTGATTACAAGAAAGCTATGCTGTTGTTCTATGAGCAAAATAACATCTATGCCTTCAAACAGAT
>CAYSND010000189.1:0-3516 GCA_964432305.1 uncultured Muribaculaceae bacterium
CCCTTCAGGAGTGGACTTGATTAGATATGGGGTCTCTATCTCCATGAACCCCTGGGCATCGAGGTAGTTTCTCACTTCGTGGGCCATTCGGTGTCTTAGGGCAAGTGCCTTTTTCAATGGAGGTCTGCGGAGATCGAGGTAGCGATATTTGGAACGAAGCTCCTCCCCACCATCGCTCTCCTCTTCTATGGTGAATGGTGGTGTGAGCGAGGGGTTTAGAATTATAAGTTCGAGCAGACGAATCTCCACCTCTCCTGTCTCTATTTTAGAATTTTTGGAGGCTCTCTCCTCAACTCTCCCTTTTGCCTGTATGACAAATTCGCGACCAAGTTTTTCAACCTGCTCATTAAGTCCCTTAGAGGAAGACTCATCGATTACTAACTGAGTTATTCCGTAACGGTCGCGAAGGTCGATAAAACTCATTCCTCCCATTTTACGCACCCTCTGAACCCATCCGGCAAGGGTAACTTCTTCTCCTTTATTACTTAAACGTAATTCTCCGCAAGTGTGTGTTCTATACATTGTTTTATTTTTTAGCAAGCACAAAGGTAAAAAAAAGTTGCATACCTTTGCAATATGTATGTAAAGGCAAAAAAATCGTTAGGTCAACACTTTCTTCGCGATGAGGGGATAGCCCTTAGAATCGTGGAGGCTCTGCAGGTGGAAAACGGAGTGATGAATGTGATAGAAGTGGGTCCCGGAACAGGAGTGCTTACCAAGTATCTCTTAAAAAGGGAGGATCTTTCGTTACGATTGGTGGAACTTGACTCTGAATCTGTCAGATTTCTTCTCGAAACTTACCCTCAGGTAGCCCCTATTCTATATCAAGAAGATTTTCTAAAATTAAACCTCTCCAAGCTCTTTGACGGGGAGTTTAGCATAATCGGAAACTTCCCATATAATATCTCATCACAAATCTTTTTTAAGGTTCTCGATTATAAGGAGCAGATTCCGATGGTGGTGGGAATGGTGCAGAAAGAGGTGGCTGAAAGACTTGCCTCGTCGCCGGGGAAAAAGGCTTTTGGGATACTCTCCGTGCTACTTCAAGCATGGTATGATATAGAATACCTGTTCACTGTGGATGAATATGTCTTCTCTCCCCCTCCAAAAGTCAAATCTGCAGTTATACGCCTTCGTAGAAATGAGAGGAAAGAGTTAGGGTGCGATCCCACTCTCTTTAAGTCTGTGGTTAAAACCTGTTTTAATCAACGCCGTAAGACGATTCGCAACTCCCTAAAACCTCTTTTAAATGGCTTAACCGCCCCCTCTACCCCCCTTCTCGACATGCGTCCTGAGCAACTCTCTGTAGAACAGTTCATTGAACTGACAAACCTCCTTTCAAATCCAAAAATATCGTGATTTTTTCGGAATCAAATCCAAAAATATTATAATTTTTTTGGAATTAAATCCAAATTTTTATACTTTTGTTTAAGAAATACTCGGTGCTATGATAAAACGAAAAATAGAAGAACAGATAAAAGAAGGGATTAATTCCGGAAAGGCGATAATAATTCTCGGAGCAAGGCAGGTGGGAAAAACCACTCTCCTGCGTAAAATGTTTGACGATGATGAAAAAACAATTTGGTTAAATGGGGATGAAATAGATGTTCAACAACTATTTGAAAATATAACATCTACTCGTCTTAAAGCTATCATAGGGGATAAAACTATTGTAATTATTGATGAAGCACAACGTATTTCCGACATAGGGATTAAACTAAAATTAATAACAGACAATATCCCTAACATTCAACTTATTGCTACTGGTAGTTCTTCTTTTGATTTGGCCAATAAAATCAACGAACCTCTTACAGGAAGAAAATGGGAATATAAAATGTTTCCTCTTTCGTTTGCTGAGATGACCGACCATCATGGACTTCTTTCAGAGACAAGACTTATTCCTCATCGCTTGTTATATGGTTATTACCCTGAGGTGGTCAAGAATTACGGCAATGAAAAAAAGACTCTTAAACAACTCTCGGACAGCTATCTCTACAAGGATATTTTATCATGGGAAAAACTCAAAAAACCTGACAGAGTATTAAAATTATTGCAGGCTTTAGCCTTCCAAATAGGTTCTCAGGTTTCATATAACGAACTTGGACAGTTATGTGGGTTAGATTCTAAAACTGTAGAGAAATACATTATACTTTTAGAGCAGGCTTTTATCATCTTCAGACTCTCTTCTTTTAGTCGTAATCTGAGAAATGAATTAAAGAGTAGTAAAAAAATCTATTTCTTCGACAACGGCATTCGTAATGCCCTGATTGCTAATTTTTCACAAATAGAAATGCGTACTGACATCGGTGCGCTATGGGAAAATTTCATTATTTCAGAAAGGGTGAAGAACAATAATTATAACTCTCAGTGGTGTAACCAATGGTTTTGGAGAACGACTCAACAACAAGAGATTGACTATCTGGAAGAATCTGATGGGAAACTTTGTGCTTATGAGTTTAAATGGAATAAGACAAAACAGATAAAAGCACCTACTCAGTTTTTACAAGCTTATCCGGACGCTAAATTTAAAGTCATTACCCCACAAAACATAGATGGGTTCCTATTATAAACAGAAACCCATCTACCCACCAAATTAATTACTTACTTCCTTCCGTAATATTCTTCTAAAAAGGCTTCGAGGAATGCTCCGTGCATGTCAGTCTTATAAAACCTCCCCTGCTCATCGAGCATTAGGCAGGTCGGAACTCCATATACAGAGTATAGTTTAGTGACATCAGACTCCATGGTCATTCCACGAGGATCTCTAAGCTGATGCCAACTCATTTTTTCCTCTTTGACTGCTGTTAGCCACTCTTCTCGCTTGTCATCTATAGAGACGCTCACTACCTCAAATCCCTGCTTTTTGTATTTTTCATACATCTTTTTTATACGGGGAATCTCCCCTCTGCAAGGACCACACCAGCTTGCCCAAAACTCAAGCATAACTATCTTGTTTTGAGGAATTACTGATGATAATTTAACCATGTTTCCAGATAGATCCTCCAACTCTATATCAATAAATTTCTCCCCTATCGCTATCGCCTTTGCGTTGTTAATAATTTTCTCTATCTCCTTATAGTTTGGCTTATCCTCCCAATAAGGTTTTATAACAGAGTATAACTCATCTATTTCCGCTGCGGTATTATTTACATACATGGAAAAGAGCGAGGCAAAAACATCCACAGAGATAATAGAGTTAGGGTGCTCTTTAATAAATTCCATCTCAGCCTTTCTTATTATCTCCTTCTCCTTAGTCATCTCTTTTGCCAAACTCTTCCCTAATTCAATATTATCTTTTTCTCCATTAATGTAAGGGGTAAAATACTCATTTGAATACCTTTCATCTAATTCATAATATTTTGCCTTTACCCCTTTCATATACTCTTTATACTCCCTATTTAGCTCTTCGGTAGCCGAGCCTTTAATTACCGGAGCCACTGTTACTCTTTCTGGGTTATAATATTTTGTCGGGAAGGTTGCAGCATCTCCTGTGAAAGAGATTTTACTATTTTCAAT
>CAYSND010000190.1:0-3515 GCA_964432305.1 uncultured Muribaculaceae bacterium
TTTTAGTACCCACTACCATTCTTGCCCTTCAGCACTATAATACTTTTAAGGAGCGCCTTGATAAATTCCCCTGTACAGTCGATTTTTTAAGTCGTCTTAGAAATGCAAAGGATGCAAAAGAGATAGCTGAAAAGTTAAAGAACGGGAAAATAGATATAATAATAGGGACTCATAGGTTACTAAATAAAGAGATAGTTTTTAAGGATTTAGGGTTATTAATAATAGACGAAGAGCAGAAATTCGGAGTAGCTGCTAAAGAGAGATTAAGGCAGTTTAAGCTCTCTGTAGATACTCTTACTCTCTCTGCTACCCCTATTCCTAGAACTCTTCAATTTTCTCTCTTAGGGGCAAGAGACCTCTCTATTATCAATACCCCTCCACCTAACCGTCTCCCTATTCAGACGGAAATTATTGATTTTAACGAAGAACTTATAAGGGATATTATAAACTTTGAAATAGAACGAAATGGACAGATATTCTTTGTTCATAATAGGATAGAGGATATTCAGTCTGTTGGAGACATAATAAAGCGTCTATGTCCAGATATTAAAATATGTATTGCTCACGGAAGAATGGAGCCAATGGTTTTGGAGAAGAAGATAATAGAATATATAGCAGGAGACTATGATTTGCTCCTCTCTACCACCATTATTGAAAACGGTATAGATATCCCTAATACCAACACTATAATCATAAATCAAGCACAAAACTTCGGATTAAGTGACTTACATCAGCTTCGTGGCAGGGTGGGGAGGTCAAGTAGAAAAGCATTCTGCTATTTAATAGTCCCCACAATGGCAGTTATTACCGATGATGCACGAAGAAGATTAAAAGCAATAGAGGCTTTTTCTGACCTCGGATCCGGATTTAATATAGCAATGCAGGATCTCGATATCCGCGGAATGGGGAACATGCTTGGCGCAGAACAGAGTGGATATATAGCTGAAATGGGGTTCGAGACCTATTCGAGAATTTTATCAGAAGCATTTAATGAAATAAAAGAGGAACACTCTATTTCTATTAATGAAGAACAAGACTCTTATATAAATGACTGTGTAATAGATACCGATATGGAGCTCTTGATACCCGATAACTATATTAATATAACTGCCGAGAAGATAAGGCTTTATAAAGAGCTGGACAATATAGAAGATGAGGAGAGCTTAGATAGGTTTATGATGGAGCTTCAAGATAGATTCGGACCTATACCGGAGGAACTTAGACAACTCTCATTTGTTGTTAAACTAAGAGGAGAGGCTAAAAAGAAAGGGTTTGAAAAAATAGTCTTAAAAAACGAAAAGATGGTAGCTTACTTTATTAGTAATCAAATGTCCCCATTTTATAAGACAAAACAGTTTGCAGATCTCCTTAAATATATTCAAAGCAAACCAGGCGATAGATATCAGCTAAAAGAATCCAACAGCAAACTCTGTATTACTATACAGAATGTTAAAACCATAGAAGGGGCTTATTCTGTTATTCAAAAAATGTAATTATATTTGTGCCCCTTAATAAAGACAAGTGTTTAATTTAATTATAGATATCGGTAATACTTCTTCTAAAGTAGCATTTGCTCAAGGCACTACGCTTGGGAAAATTTTTAGGTATATGGGGGAGGTAAAAATTGAAGAGATCTCCTCTTTAATAGAGCATGAGAAACCGGAAATAACACTTTTGTCAAGCGTAAAAGATGAAAATCCTCTTCTATTGGATTATCTTAGGGGTATCTCTTCAAAGCTAATTGTCCTTAATAATAAAACAAATATTCCCATTAAAAACAGATACGGTACCCCGGAGACCTTAGGTGCAGATAGACTCGCTTCAGCAGTAGCCGCTAATTCTCTTTTTCCTAATAAAGAACTTATTATATTTGATTTTGGCACAGCTATGACTGTGGATTTTATAAATAAGTCGGGAGAATTTTTGGGAGGGAATATCTCTCTTGGACTTAGGATGAGATTTAATGCTATTAATCATTATACCAATAAGTTGCCCCTTTTAAGTACCCCTTCTTGTGTGGAAAATATCGGAAGCTATACAGCAGGTGCCGTAGAGTCTGGAATAATTTTAGGCATAATGTTTGAGATTGAGGGTTATATAAGCAAATATGCGAATCATACTGTTATATTTACGGGAGGAGACGCAAATTATTTTGCCGAGAAAATGAAAAGTCCGATATTTGTAGTTCATAATTTAGTTTTGATGGGTTTAGCCCAAATAGCAGAATTTAATGCAGCAGATTAAAAAATACATAATTATAACCATAATGGTTCCCTTATTGTTCAGTACGCAGAGTCTTAAGGCACAGCTTACTGATGCAATGAGTTCTTACACTCCATACTCGCTTTTTGGGATAGGAGAAATTTCTAAACAGGGAAACGCCTATAATCTCTCAATGGGAGGGATAGGAATAGGGATGCGTGATAATAGGTTTATAAATTATTTAAATCCAGCCGCTATTTCAGAGAGGGACACCCTAGCTTTTATGCTTGACTTTAATGTTAATCAGAAAAACAGCTTTTTATCAAGTTCCTCTTCTAAAACAGCTTACAATGTTTTTAATATGTATAACTTTGTATTCACTGCGCCTATTTATAAAAAATCTGCATTTGTTGTGGGTATAGTTCCTTATAGTAATGTTGGATACAAGTTTGAAGCAACAGAAACAGATCCTAATATTGTTGCGAATTTAGGAGATATAAAGTATAGGAAGTATGGGACCGGGGGTATAAGTAAGTTGTTTATAGGGGGTGCCGCTACTTTTGCAAGACGTATTTCATTGGGAGTGGAGGGGAGTTATTATTTTGGCACAATAGACCGTCATAGCGACATTTTGTTTAATTCCTCATCGGCAAATCACTCCATTGAAACGGGGTGGGATTATGTTATTTCTTCTTTTTCCGCTAAATTTGGACTCCAATATGCTCAGCCTATCGGCAAACAATCTGTTTTAACAATAGGAGGGACATATAGCTTAGGGAATAACTTAAAAGGAAGTTTGGGAAGATATGCATTTGCAAAAGGGAGTTCAACCGTAGATACCGTGGTGTTTGAAAATAATGATAACTATAAATTGAAGATAGCATCAGAAATGGGGGTAGGAGTCTCCTTTAAAGTTAGAGAAAAATGGAGTTTAGGGTTTGATTATGTTCGACAAAACTGGAAAAATAGTACCTTTGCAACTTATCCCGGATTATTTGCTTTTAATCCTACTTTGTCTGAGTCTTTCAGAGTAGGCTTTGAAGTAATACCCAACAGATATGATATTAGATATTACTTAAAGAGGGTTACATATAGAGGAGGGGCATATTTTGATAAATCTTATATCTCCTTGAACGGTCATCAGGTAAACTCAATGGGGATAACATTTGGAGCCTCGTTCCCTATTTATAGATGGTATAACGCCTTTAATATTGCTGTGGATTTGGGACAGAGAGGTTCAAGGCAGAATGAAATGGTGATGGAAAGGTATGTTAATTTAATGATTGGTGTAAATTTGCACGACATTTGGTTCC
>CAYSND010000191.1:0-3509 GCA_964432305.1 uncultured Muribaculaceae bacterium
TTTAACCACCACAAATATAAGACCCAAAAGAGCGAATTGCAAATTTATTTCATACAACCTAAAATCCACTTCATATTCTCTAATTTTTCCAGTCCAAATCTGATAACATCGCCTATTTTGTCAAGTTACTTAACCTATGTAAGCACCCCCGTCTGAAAATGGCTATTAGGGTAAAAAACGATATATCTGGCCATTTTTATCAAACTGCTCTAATAGTGCCATAGCTTCGTTGTGCTCCATTTTGTTCTCAGATGTTAAGTAACAATATATGTTAGCAAATTCATTATAGATGTTGGTAGCAAATATTCCCGGATCGTCCGTCCCAATAACAATCGGGGGGATCATTTTTCCTTCTTTATCCCAATTAACCCAATTCCATAGATGATATGTACCAAAATTATGATGATGCCCAATTCTCACATTGCTTGTAGGCAGTGTTTCTATTACGATTTCTCTATCGTGAAGAAATTTTAATGTAAGAATCTGCATTTTTTCCAACTCTTCGCTTGAAAACTGTTCAAATATATCTAATTCAATTACTTCACCGTATTTTCCTCTAAATTCTTTACTGTGGTATTGGTTAAATAATTTAAAAGATTGATTTTTATCACAATCACGCACTTTTACATTTCTCTCTATATCACACCATTCATCATTATCAAAAACATCTGACACTCTTGCTCTATCTATTGAAGTATAATTAAGAAGCATCGGACTATACTTTCTCATAAGCCATGCTTCTATAATTACACGAGTCGGATATGAATACTGATATATATCACAACACAGTTCTTGAATTTTACTCTCTAAAAAAGGGAGAAGCGGCGTTAGAGTGCTCTCCTTCTCGATGGTAATTAAATGATATGCAAATACAAGATTATCAAGGCTTTCTCCTTTACTTATGAAAATTTTCTTACCAACACTATCACCCCACTGTTTAGTAGAGAGTCCCATTGCCGTTCCATGCCCAATTCTATCACCATGTCTTAACTCACAAAATTCGACAGCCTCATAAATAGCCCTTAATCCACTCAATATATGGAAGAAATCCTCCCCTGCATGGTATGTAAAATATTGCAAGCCCTTACGCCTCAAATATCTAAATGCAGGCGCGAAAACATCTGGTGGAGCATCAAATTCACTTGCAGCAGCATCGGCAGCCACCAAATTACTAACTAAAGGCGACCTGTTTTTTATCATCAGCCCTAATACCATTGCTTTATTCCACACACTATTTCTAAGTACTTTATGCCTTATATACCGATCCTCACCTTTATCTCTCTCCTTAATGAAGTGGGCTATCAATCTTAATTCAGGTTCTTCCTTAATTATAGAACTTTTTCTAAGATTTTTTATCAAACTATCCCACCCTTTATTTATATCAGTAAGTATTTTTTCATTTTGTCTTTCTGTCTTTTTTGGGGAAAATCTCCCCTCTATGTACTTAATATTTCGCCTCTCATTACCGTGAAGTTGTAAAAAACGAGCAGAATACCCTGCCTCACTATTTTCCCTAAGATCATTCAATGTTACTTTTTGGAATTGTTCAAATCCATATTGATGCTTTTGATGTACCAATAGCCTATTAACAACCCCTAAAATCAATATATAAAAATGAAACAATGATGAGCTTGATTCTCTTGGATTATTATTTAGCTCATTAAACATTAGGAGATACATCAATGCTTCTAACGGCATCCAATTTTCGCTTTCATCACTATACTCTGCAAACAAGTGCCTAAAAGGGTGATCCGAATGACCACTATCTCTACTTAAAAATTGAGATAGTAGAGATTCTGATGATTTGACAGGTTCTACTAAATGTTTACAAAAAAGAATATCGAAAAAATAGTTGCGAATTTTTCGGGCAATTTTAAATAGCTCGTCATATCTCAATTCAATGCCACTAAGCAATTCTTGTTCCAACTGTTCTGCTACTAATTTTTCTTCTTTATAAGCAGAAGATATGTTTTTTTGAGCCTTATCAGGATGCCTCAATAAATCCTGCCAAACAATATCCACTTCAGTAATTCCACTAAGATGGGCATGTAAATCATGTAACCCATTACTTTGAGAGATATACTGTTCGAGTTGTTTTATATATGGATGCGGTAATGAAGTATATATAAAATTAGGACAAATATGTTCTTCATGATATTTATGCATCCCTTTCAAACTAATGTCTAATATTGGCTCGACTCGACTAAGATAGGCTGCTTGGAGTAGTAATGGGGGGATATATGTAATTAACTCTTGCCACTTGTTCTGCATTTCCTGTTTTACATATATGTTATTTTCTCTTCGTTCGAGATATTGCTCTGCAAGAGTAGGTAATCCCCTTGCGAAAAGTTGAGGCAGGGAGTCTATTTTCTCCAAACTTTTAGTTTGATTCATACGATAGTAGTGATCCGGAATAGACCTATTCTCAGAACGCTCAAGTAAAAGTAGTCTTAGTTTAACATTATCGAACGAAACTATCTTCCCCGAACAATATTCCCTCAGTGACTCATGGTCACAAAGCAGGTGGCGTATAATAGAGTCCGTTACCATCTAATATCATTTTGATTTAACAGGCTTTTTAGTTCCTTCAGCCTTTTTAGCCTTTTCAGTCTTTTTATCTCCTTCGAATTTGACTCGAACTGAATTTAATTCTTCACAAATTGATCTACTAAGAACTTCTTCAACAAAGGCTGCTTCTGCTGAATTTTTCCCTATAAATGATATCAAATTATTCTCTAAATTTTTATCTAAATTTTTATCTATATATAAAAGGAATAAAGGGCATGAAAGCATCCACCTTGAGAAGATGAGTGAGTCTCTATCTATATTAGCCTTATTTATCTTATCTAAGTTTTCAATGAATAAATTACCAGAAGTAATAGGATTGTCATTGTTTAATCCTATATTTTCTGTAATCTTCTCTCTTGCATCCTCAATTAAAATAGCGTTCATCAATGCAATAATACGCCTATGCATAGCATGTCCTAACTTATTCATTTCATTTTTTTTCATCTCCTTTATACTCAAACTTTCTATGCTTTGCAGGGCATAAAAGAGACGAGTTGATATTTTACCCAAAACATGTGGGGAAACTACTATTAATAGGTTTGTATCTAACCATGTAGTTAAAAGATTTGATAAATCTTTCTCTTCCCCTGTGCCTTTTCCTTCCTCTTTTGTTTTATTCGAATTACTATCAGAATCCTCATCTTCATCCACAGTATATTTAGATATGTCACTTGGTTCCGATGGGGCTAAGTATGTGCTTATTTGAGCCATCTGTTCTATCGATTTTCCTATTTCATCTTTAGAGACTGTATGTACTCTAATCACCTCTGATATAGCACCTAATAAGGCATAAATAGAATATGTCAGTGTCGTCATCTGTCTGCGATCATATTTAATCATAAATGCCGGAAGATATGCCACTTGCCGGGCTAACTGAGATTTACCCTTAAACGCAGCGTCCAGTTTTTCATTAGCATCTTCTTTTTTAGCGCGTTCTTTTA
>CAYSND010000192.1:0-3503 GCA_964432305.1 uncultured Muribaculaceae bacterium
TAGCTTTTAAGGATGAAAACGGAGACTGTTTTGAGGAGTATTTTGTATTTCATCACAACTTCCTCACTTGGTGCGAGGTGTCGGGTTATGATGTAGAGAGTGTTAGGAAGATGTCCGAAGAGGAGATTTCCGAACTTGTTAAAAAGTCTCCATATAATAAAGCTACCTCTAACGACATTGACTGGGTGGCTAAAGTTAAGATGCAAGGGAAGATGCAGAAATGGGTAGACCACTCTATAAGCGTTACAGTTAATCTTCCGCGTGACATAGAAGAGGCAATGGTAGCTGAAGTCTATAAAACAGCTTGGGAATGTGGTTGTAAAGGAATTACTGTTTATAGAGACGGCTCCAGAACAGGTGTTCTTGTCTCTGCTAAAGATGGGGAGTCTGCATTAAGACCTAAAAAGCGTCCTAAATCCCTCGAAGCTGATGTTATTCGTTTTAAGAATGGAAATGAACAGTGGATTGCTTTGGTCGGAAAATTGAATGGAAAACCATACGAGATATTCACAGGACTTGCAGATGACGACAATAGGAGCGTGCCCCGCTCAGTATATAGTGGAACTATTGTTAAGATTAAAGACGAAGAAGAGGCTAAATCACGTTACGATTTTTACTATAAAGATGGTTATGGATACCCCGGAGTAGTAGGAGGTATTTCACACATGTTTAATAAGGAGTTCTGGAATTATGCAAAACTAATCTCTGGAGTATTAAGAAACGGAATGCCTATCGTGGACGTTCTGAATCTTGTCAGAGGACTTGATCTTGATAGCGATAGTATTAATACTTGGAAAAACGGTGTGGAGAGAGCTTTGAAACAGTATATCCCTAATGGTACGAAGGATGAAACCGGACAAAAATGTGAAAAATGTGGTTCCGGTAACCTTATTTACCAGGAAGGGTGCTTGATCTGTCAAGACTGCGGACACGGAAAATGCGGATAGAATAATGAATATCGTAACATATCCTAATGCTAAGATAAATATAGGGCTCCGAATTACTGAAAAACGGTCAGATGGTTTTCATAATTTGGAGACTCTTTTTCTACCCATACCCCTCTCTGATATACTTGAAATAGTTACTTCCAACACTCTTTCTATCACGCATTACGGAGCTACTTATTCATTGCCTGATGGAGATATAAATAATGATCTCTGTATAAAGGCATATAATTTATTAAAAAGGGATTTCGATATACCGCCGGTAGCATTTCACCTTTATAAAAGAATCCCTGTTGGTTCAGGACTTGGTGGGGGCTCATCTAATGCTGCTTTCACCATAAAAGGGCTTAACACACTCTTTTCACTTGGAATTTCTAAGGAGAAAATGGCAAATTACGCCTCTAAACTTGGAAGTGACACCCCTTTTTTCATCTATAATCGAGCTATGTATGGAGAAGGTAGAGGGGAGATTCTCTCTGAGTGTAATCTACCCCTGATAAAAGAGATCGTTGGTAATAAAGAGAAGTATGAGATAAAAATCACTTCTCCAGGGATTCATGTCTCCACTGCTGAGGCTTATTCAGAAATAGAGCCCTATAAGGGGACCCCTTTAAATCAGTTACTCTCTCTCCCTATAGATAAATGGAGAGATAATATAGTAAATGATTTTGAAAAGACGATTTTCAAGAAACATCCGCTGCTTGAGGAGATAAAAAATGATTATTATAGAGATGGTGCGCTCTATTCTGCCATGAGTGGAAGCGGTTCTTCTGTTTATGCCATTTTCAAAGTCTAATCGTTCAAAAAAGGGCATAAAAAAAGGAGCACCCCTCTGCTACAATAGGCACCCCTTCTTGTGTACTAAAACCTAAACCTATTACATAGATGCAAGTGATTAGTTTTTCGTTGCACAGAATTTTAAAAATTTTCAACTTTTTTTGATTTTACTAAAATTCTCCTCACCGGGAATAGGGAAATTATCAACCCTATCGCCCCAACTCCTAACACAGAAGCCACTATGTCCCAGATATTTATAACTACAGGATACTCTTTTATAATAAAATTTCCCGGCATTTTAATTATTCCGAAATGTTGTTGTACCAGACAGAGTAAAATTCCAATTATTACCCCGACAGCTACCCCTAAGAGGGTAATCAACCACCCTTCGATGACAAATATTTTTCGGATTAGTGATTCATTTGCCCCCATACTTCTTAATACCTCGACATCATCTCTCTTCTCTATTATTAGCATTGAGAGGGAGCCATAAGCATTAAATGAGATTAGAATAATAATAAAGAGAAGTATCATATAAATAGCCACTTTCTCGTAGGTCATCATTTTATAAACAGTCTCATTCTGCTGATATCTATCTTTAACGATATATGAGTTTCCAATAGCAGAAACTATCTCTTTCTTAAATTCATTGGCATTTACCCCCTCTTTTAATGTTATCTCTATCGAGGTCACCTCATCTTCATACCCTACGAGCTCTCTTGCGGCCCTAATCGGTATAAAGATATATTTCTTATCGAAGTTCTGCTCTAAAGAGACTATACCGACAGGAAAAAGAGTTTTTTTATTTAACGATGACATCGGGTTTAATACTGAAATATCCCTCCCTTTGATAGGGTAATAGATTTCAAGTGGATCTAAGAACCTAACTCTTATCCCCATTTCGTAAGCAATACCCCTCCCCACTACTGCTTGAGGTATTTCACCATATTCAAGTTCAAAATCACCTTCTATTAAATGGCCTATTAATCGAGTGTTCTCTTCAAACTCTTTATCTACCCCTTTAATAATTGCGACACCCTGTGAATTATCATAGGTGACAAAGACATTCTCCTCCACTATTTCGCAGAATGATTTTACTCTCGAATCCGCTTTTATCTTCTGAAACTCCTCTGCTGAGGGAGAAAACGCCTTTCCTACTGATGGTTCAATAAGAATATCAGCTTCATAGTTTGAATAAATCCCTTTTACTAAATCCCCGAATCCATTATAAGTAGAGAGAATTATCACCATCGCCGCACTCCCTATTGCTATTCCTATAGTACTAATAGAGGAGATTATGTTGATAACATTATGCGATTTTTTGGCGAAAAGATACCTCTTGGCTATGTAAAAAGGGAGATGCATAATAGAGTCTGCTTATTGTTTTAGCAACTCATCTATATGCTCCACATAGTCGAGAGATTCATCTAAAAGAAAGACAAGCTCCGGAACTATTCTAAACTGTTTAGAGACCCTACGACCTAGTTCTCCACGAATAGATTTATTATTGTTCTGTACTATTGTAAGAACGCTGCTTTTCTTTTCTGATGGGAAGATGCTGATAAACACCTTTGCTACTGAGAGGTCCGGAGAGATTCTCACTTCACTTACAGTAACCATTGCACCATCGAATGCTGCCATTCCGCGCATTCTTATTATCTCTGCAAGATCCCGTTGTATTTGTCGGGCTACCCTTAATTGTCTTGTACTTTCTCCTTCCATCTTTACTCAAATTTTAATATATAATAGTTCTTCTTCCCTTTCTGGGCAAGAATATATTTA
>CAYSND010000193.1:0-3498 GCA_964432305.1 uncultured Muribaculaceae bacterium
ACAATATCCTTCTTTCTCAATTCCTTGGGACTTGTCCGTTCCTTGGTGTTTCAAATAAGGTTAGTACCGCTCTCGGGATGTCTGCGGCAGTCAGTTTTGTAATAGCATTGGCGACTCTTGTTACCTATTTGCTCCAGTACTATGTTTTAGTACCCCTTGGGATAGAGTTTATGCAGACACTTGCTTTTATACTTGTTATTGCAGCCTTGGTCCAGATGGTGGAGATTATTATTAAAAAGATTTCACCCACTCTATATCAGGCTCTCGGCATATTCCTCCCTTTAATTACCACTAACTGTGCTGTTTTAGGGGTTGCTATTTTGGTTGTATCAAAAGAGTTTACCTTTGGAGGGGCACCCCACATGCTCAATCTTGGACAGGCTGTGGTCTATGCAACAGCATCAGCAGTCGGTTTTGGAGTAGCAATGGTTATTTTTGCAGGGATACGTGAGCAGTTTGAGTTTTCAGATATTCCAAAGGCATTTAAAGGAACCCCTATTGCCCTTATTACTGCCGGTATTCTTGCCCTTGCCTTTATGGGCTTTAGCGGAATGGTATAATGAAGACTATCAGTCAAATAGAAGAATTACTTACTAAGGGGAGTCTTGAAGAAGCTTATACAGATTTGACGGCTCTCCTTAAGGCTGACCCCAATAATGCAGAAGGGTGGTATATGTTAGGTGGAATTTATCGCCGACAGCAACTCTGGGGCGAAGCCATTAATGCTTACAATAAAGCCAAAATGATCGACCCCGAAGGTCCGGCAGATGCCGCTATCGAATCTATTTACGATATTATCAGTTTCGTTAACACAGACTTATTTAATATATAAGATTTTAAAATGCGTGATTTAAGCCCACTGTCAGGCTCCATTGACCGCTTTTCCCAAATCCTATATCTAACCTAAGGAGTTGTTTATCTAAGAGGAAACGATACCCTGCCCCATAAGTAGGGAGAGTCTGTTTTATATTAAACATTTTAAAAGAGGGAAAAATATTTCCTACACCTCCCCAGATAACCATGCTATGATTTTTATAGAGATGTTGACGAAGTTCCACTTGAAATGAAGTCATGTTTCTATCCCTAAATCTTCCGAAATAATACCCCCTCATACGATTCTCACCCCCTAACATAGAGTACTCAATCCAAGGGGTAGCTCCATAATTAAATTCACCAAATAGGTCAATAGCAAAAACTCCCCCTTTCCAAAAAGAAAAAAAGGCATCTGCAATAATGGTGGTTCTGTGATATGGAAACTCTCCTTTCCATAAAAAGAGAGTCTGTTCTATCAGGGCGTATATCCCTTTTTCAGGGTTAATCTTCTCCGAGCGAGTGTCAAAATCTCCCCTTAACCCCACTTTAATACTGTTGGTCTTTAATCGGTACCCCTCTATAAGGGAGGGCTTTGAGAAGTCATACGAATAGTTATAATGATACCCTATGGCAGGGGCAATATTTAACCAACTAGTAGGGAGGAAGATAAAACGCGTATTAAATCTAACCCCATTTTGAATATATTTACTGATGTTGACATCTTGAATATTGTTGTCATAACCGACTCCCCAGAACTTCCTGAAATAGTGAAAATAAGCAAGTGTGTAGTCAATGCAGAAACGGTCGCTTCTTGAATAATGCTCCCCTGAAATCTTTCCGGAGAATGATTTATTTATAGAGAAATCGGTATACAGAGTAAAGGAAGAGAGTTTAGCCCCTTTATAGACACTGTTCTTATATGATCCAAAAACTCCGGTATAGAAGCCTAAATTATTTTCAGGTGAGTATGTAACTCCTAAGAGGGGGGTTATTTTAAGCCTATTCTCTTTTGGTTTAAATTTTCTTGGATGACTCTCAATATATCTACGGACCGAGTCAGCCACAGATGACACATAATTTTGGTCATATCTGTTCTGGGCTGAGAGTCTCTCTATTTGGGAGCAAGTGAGAGTTAGGGAGATAAAGATAAATCCAAGTAACCTAAGCTTCATAATCAAAGAGTTAAAAAACGAGTTTGACATTATCTACCCAAAGAGTATTTCCAATTCCCCCGTAGAAAGCCTTCCCACTACTTGCAGAAATCCATAATATTATATGTGTAGGTTCTTCACCCTCTTTTGCCCATCCGACCTCTTTAATTGGGACTATTTTCCCGAAACTATTCATAGTATAGTTTGCTATCTCCCCATTTCGCATCCCCTTATAATCTTTATAATCGCTCCGTCCCGAAATATCTCCATACAGAATCTCTATTTGCTCTGCGTTTACCCACTCAGGAACAGATTCAATGATTTTCTTGTATCCTGTTCCGACTCTAAGTGAATAGACCTCCCCGTTTTTATCTTCCCATCTATGTTGAAGAAGCACGAAAATATCGGAATAATCAGGCTCATCATAAACCTTTTTAGGGGAGAGACCTGTGCCACGAACCAGTTTATTCCCTACAATAGCTTTGTAGTCTAATTGAAGAGCTTTTGGCTTCTCAGAATATGGTATCCCTGAAATTATTTTACTATATGGCGACTTGGTATCCCTAATAGGCTCTATTACAGTGCCGAGAATTAGCGTTCCTTGAGCCACTACATAGAGGTTTATCATTCCCATTACCTTAACGATCTCTTGTATAATCTCAAGTCGGGCACAATACCCATCTCCTCGTTTTTCAGGGAATACAGAGTTACTTGTCTTTATTATCCCCATAATGTCGGCTGTTACATTCGGTAGCGTCCAGACTCCCCCTCCCCCTAACTTATGGAGAGTAGTAACTTTACCCCCTATTACCCCTGATTCTTTAACTGTTACCTGATTCCATAAATCAAGTTTTCCCCCCTCATTTATATAAGTGGTCATATCCGTCTGACCAAAAGCTAAATAAGAGGAGAGGAGTAGTGCTAAAACTAAAATAATATAAAATTTTATCTTATTCAATTTTGAAAACCCCCCTTTTATTGTTAAATTGCGTGATAATTAATAAAACAAAAATAAGAAAAAATGCGCTTTGTAGCCTTTTTTATATTGTTTTTAGCCCCTTTTTTTTCCGCATTTGCGATAAAAGGGTACCCATATCCAATAAAAGTTATGCAGCCGGATGGCTCTTCTGTTACTATTATGATAAAAGGAGATGAGTACTTTAATTATAGAACAACCATAGATGGATCAATAATAGCGCAGAAGAGTGATGGATTCTACTATTATGCTGATTATAATAGTGGTAAACTTCGCATTTCAGATAATAGGGTAAGTGGTGGTACCTCGACCAAAAGCACATCAGTCAGAGCACGTGGTGTTCCGGTGGATGTTTCTGAGAGGATAAGAGAGCAGGCAAGAAGAGAGAACAGAGTAGCGCTCCCTCGCGATAACACCATACCCATAAAGGCTCTTGTAATTCCTGTCCAGTTTTCAGATGTTACTTTTAAAACCCCTAATCCTAAACAGCATTTTGATGAGATGATTAATCTCCCAGGGTACTCTTCTTATGGTGCTACAGGCTCTGTAGCCGACTAC
>CAYSND010000194.1:0-3472 GCA_964432305.1 uncultured Muribaculaceae bacterium
TTTTCTTGTAACTTCAAAAGGCTCCCTGTCCGCTCTGCCACCCTCTCCCTTATTTTTGGAATTATAGCAGTCACATTGGCTATTTGTGTGGGGTATTATATCTTTAGAGAACCAAGCGGATATCCTGAATTTAATAAAATAGCGGGGATGCTTGTAGGGGTCTATACAGGTGGAACTCCAAACCTTGCTGCGCTGAAAATGATGTTAAATGTTGATGAGACGACATATCTCTTATTAAACTCCTTCGATATGCTTGTAAGTTTCATCTACCTGACTTTCCTTATGGCAATAGGGATAAAGCTCTTTAGATGGATACTCCCTTATAAAGCAAAAGAGACTGTTATCAAACTTCACCACCATGGAAAAGAGGAGCCTGAGTCCTCCGAAGTTCAGGGGCAACTTTACCATAAGATTTTCACAAAACAACATTTTCTTCCCACTCTCGCCATCTTCGGAGCATCAGCATTAATTGCAGTAATCAGCATCGGGGTCTCATTTCTCATCACCGGAGGTATTTCAATGTTAGTATTGATCTTAACTCTTACCACACTTGCCATCGCAGCCTCCTTTATCCCCAAGGTTCGCAAAGCAGAGAAGAGTTATGATGCAGGGATGTATCTTGTATTAATATTCTCCTTGGTTATCGCCTCTATGGTAAATATAGCCGATATTAATTTTAAGGAGGGAATTTGGTTTCTGCTCTATATAACTTTTGCTATCTTTGGCTCACTCACCATACAGTTATTACTTGCTAGGATTTTCAAAATAGATGCAGACACGACTGTCATAACGTCAGTAGCTATGATAAACTCACCTCTCTTCGTACCGCTGATAGCTGACTCCATGAAGAATAAGCAGGTGATTATCACAGGGATAACTATCGGGGTAATAGGGTATGCAGTCGGAAATTACCTTGGGGCAATACTTGCTTCGGTACTATAATTGCAGTGGTGACCATTGAATCAAATTAGAAAGCAATGGTTTTTAAAGTCAATAAGAAAAAAGTAAAAGAGGGGGGAATAGTGGAAGTCAAATGGAACTGTCCAAATGCCTCTTCTGCCACGATTAGCATTAACAACGGTTTTAAGACCTCAAGCCTCGAAGTGAGTGCCAAAGGGAGCAAAAAGTTTAAGCTTAATCGCTCAAATGGTGAGACTATTATCTCTCTTGAAAGCACCATTAATGGAGTTACAAGCAGGGAGTCACGAAATGTGGTAGTGGTGCCAAATAAGAAGTACGACTCCTATAAAAAAATCTCCCCTTTCGAGGAGAAATTTAAAAAGTGGTGGTCAAACATTAAGTACTCATGGAGAGTATTACCGCCGGAGAAAAAACAGGCCAATATTATTATCCTGATGATTTTCGTAATCCTTATTATCTCCTCCTTCTATTCACCTGCACTAATATTCGGACTTGGAGCTATCTCTCTCTATCTCCTTTGGACTCTGATGAAAAAAAGATAGGGAGTATATAGTTAATAATATACGATTACACGAGTCTCTGTTAAAGCTTCTGACCAAGTATCGCCATTTTTACTACGCACCTTACGGCTTGTCCAGTTATCATTTTTATCATAAACATAGTCAAAATACTCTTCCATATACCCCTGCGAGGAGCTCTCTTTTATTAAATCAAACTTATCATTGTATGTATAAGTGGTAACATCGGTAGGGCTCCAAGCCTGAGTCTTTTTTAACAGATATTTAGGATTATCAATAAAAGTAGTAGTACGAGGCTCCTTTATATTTCCCTTTTCATCAAGACCTGAGAAAGACTCAACATAGGTGCTAAACATCCCGTTCGTCCTATATGAAGCAGTCATTACTGCATGTCCTCCCCCTTTAACAGGATACGCTCCATCGTAAGTGGTGAATAGGATAGTGTCTTTTCTTGCAGGACCATATTGATCTGCCGGACTCTCGTAAATCATATACATCTTGTTCCCTTCAAAAACATAATTAGTAGTCTGAGTGACATTATTCCTTGTATAAGTGCTCTTGGAGAGGTTTGGAGTTAGCCCTACATCTGGCCAATGGACAGGGGAGGTAGCCACATATTTTCCGGGGTTATTATACTCAAAGGTTTGTATATAAGTGTCTGTTTTACCCATGTAATTAGATAAGGTTTCTACTTTGATTAGTTTGCCTGAAGCATCATAGGTGTAGTTAGTTGTTGAGGAAGAGGTGGAGTTGTTATCAGTGTTAACGGACTTTGTTATATTCCCCTTTTCATTATAATCTATTGCATAATTATAATACTTCTCGGAGATTTTTAAAGATTTTACTTTCCCCTTAAGCTGTTCGCGAACAAGGGAGTTAGAGTTCCAATAGTTGGCATCGTCACCCCCCTCGGAACCAATCTTATCACAAGATGTGAAAGAGAAAACGAGTAGAAGTGACAAAAATGATGTAAACAGAAGTTTAATTTGTTTCATGAGAATTTTGTTTAAATAGTAGCGATTAAAATATTGTATGTGGATTGTCGAAATATAAAATGTAGATGCAAAATCTATGTGACATGTTGCATTAATTTATACTATCTTTACGCTATATAGATTTTAGATATGAAACAAATAGATTACTTTAATTCTGGGATAACGAGAGATTTATCTTTCCGAATCGAATCGATAAAGAGGTTATCTAAAGCCATAGAGCGTAACGAAAAGGAGATACTCTCAGCCCTCAAAAGCGACTTAAATAAATCGGAGACCGAAGGGTATATGACAGAACTCGGAGTTTTAAAGGGGGATATTAAATATATTCTCAAAAGAGTCCGCAAATGGACGAAGCCTCAGAGAGTCGGGACAGAGCTTGCCCTATTACCCGCAAAGTGCTTTCGTATTGGGGAGCCTTATGGTGTTGTTCTTATTATGTCCCCATGGAACTACCCTTTTCTGCTCTCATTAGAACCACTTGTGGGTGCTATTGCAGCGGGGAATTGTGTTACCTTAAAACCATCTGCCTACTCCCCTGCCACCTCTGCAGTTATTGCAAAAATCATCTCAGAGTGCTTCTCTCCCGAATTTTGCACCGTAGTCCAAGGGGGAAGAGCAGAGAATGCAGGACTACTCGAGCAGAAATTCGATTATATTTTCTTTACCGGAGGTATTTCTGTGGGAAAACTTGTAATGGAGGCTGCGGCAAAACATCTCACTCCTATTAGTTTGGAGTTAGGGGGAAAATCCCCTGTTATAGTCGATGAGTCTGCCGATATTGACTTGGCAGCCAAAAGGTTAGTATTCGGTAAATATATAAACGCGGGGCAAACCTGTGTTGCTCCTGACTATGTATTGGTACACCAAAGTAAAAAAGAGGAACTCTTGGAGAGACTCGGTTTTTGGATAGAGGAGTTTTATCCAAAAGGGGCAGATGGGGTGATTCAAGATTACCCGCGAATTATAAATGAGAAGCATTTTAAGAGGATTGAAGGGTTAATGTCAGGTGAGAAGATTCTCTTTGGAGGGGTCTGCTCC
>CAYSND010000195.1:0-3460 GCA_964432305.1 uncultured Muribaculaceae bacterium
CTATAAAAGTGTAAATATTATGATTAAAAGAATCGCTTATATCGTATTGACAGCCATCATTATCTCTGCTTGTTCGACTGTGATGATTACCGGTCGGAAACAGCTTCTTCTAGTCTCTGATGCAGAGGTGTTGTCTATGAGTGCCGGTGCCTATAAAGAGTTCATCGACTCTATACCTCTATCACAAGATATGGCTAATACTGAACTTGTTAAATCTGTCGGAGAGAAGATAAGCAATGCTGTAACTATCTATATGAAGAAGAATGGAATGGAGGGAAATTTGAAGAATTTTAGCTGGGAATTTAATTTGGTAAAAGATACCATCGTCAATGCTTTCTGTATGCCGGGAGGTAAAGTAGTATTCTATGAGGGGATTCTCCCTAAGACTAAAACCGCAGACGGATTAGCAGTAGTTATGGGACATGAGATTGCTCATGCTGTTGCAAAGCATAGTAACGAGAGGATTAGCCAACAGATGTTAGCCTCATTCGGAGCAAGTATTGCAAATGCTGCTCTCTCCCAAAAAAGTGCCGGTACTCGAAGCACTATCAATGCTTTATATGGAATCGGGGCACAAATTGGAGTAATATTGCCCTTCTCCCGACAGCAAGAATATGAAGCAGACAGGTTAGGATTGATTTTTATGGCTATGGCAGGATTTGACCCCAACGAAGGAGTTGCCTTTTGGCAGAGAATGTCGGCAGATAAAACCGGGTCCACATTTGAGTTTATGAGTACACACCCGTCAGATGCCAATAGGATTGCTAAGATGAAAGAGGTCTTACCCGAAGCATTAGGTTATTTAAATAAACAATAATTGCTGCTTTTATGGAATTTTCAGAATTAGTAAAACATCGCCAGAGCGATAGAAAGTACTCCCAAAAAGAGGTTGAAAAGGAAAAAGTCGAACAATGCATTCAGACAGCCCGCCTCTCCCCTTCTGCTAATAACTCACAGCCATGGAAATTTGTGGTTATAAACAACCCCCAACTTAGGGAGAAAATAGCTATCTCAACAGTAGGATTAGGAATGAATAAATTCGTAATACAAGCACCTGTTATAGTAGCAGTAATACTTGAAAAACAGAATATATTATCCACCTTAGGGAGTGTAATCAAAGACAAAGAGTTCTCTCTCCTCGATGTAGGGATAGCAGTAAATCAGTTCTGTCTCCAAGCTACTGACTTAGGCTTAGGCACTTGCATAGTTGGATGGTTTGATGAAAAAGAGGTGAAAAAACTTTTGGGAGTGGATAGAAGTAAACGAATTCCGCTACTCATTACCCTTGGATACTCTGAAGCAGAGTTAAGGGAGAAAGTGAGGAAGCCAATAGATATAATGAGTAGTTGGAATAAGTACTAACAAGAGTTCGATATCACTAATATTAGTGATTATTTATATCTATTTTAGGCATATTTTTGCGCAATGATTTATACAAGTCAACAGATTTTGTTCGCATTTGCGCTTACCTTGTTTGCCGGAGTTTCCACAGGCATAGGGAGTGCCATTGCCTTTTTCACCAAAAGAACCAACTACTCTTTTCTCTCATTGGCACTCGGTTTTTCGGCAGGAGTTATGATTTATGTATCGTTTGTGGAACTTCTCCCCAACTCATTTGACTCATTAAAGTCGCTACATGGTGCAAAACTCGGCACGATTTACGCCACTCTCTCCTTCTTTGCAGGTATAGCAATAATTGCAATAATTGACAAATTGGTACCGGAGAGGGAGAATCCGCACGAAATGAAAAACATAAGTAGTTACGGTGCCCCCTCTGCTACCTCCATTCCCTCTTCAAAAAACAATAAACTACTCAGGACAGGGCTTATCACAGCATTGGTCCTCGCCATACACAATTTCCCCGAAGGGATGGTTACCTTTCTTGCAGGACTCCAAGACATTAGCATTGCTATTCCAATAGCTATTGCCATTGCAATACATAATATCCCCGAAGGGATTGCAGTCTCCGTTCCAATATACTACGCAACAGGGAATAGACGGAGAGCTTTCTGGCTCTCATTATTCTCTGGTTTAGCTGAACCCTTAGGGGCAATAATCGGATACGTGCTGCTGGCACCATTTCTTAATGACAATATACTTGGAGTCATATTCGCACTCATTGCAGGAATTATGGTCTATATCTCTTTAGACGAACTACTCCCTGCCGCCGAAGAGTATGGGAAACACCATCTCGCCATCTATGGCTTAATTGGCGGGATGGCAATAATGGCATTAAGCCTGATATTGCTTAAATAATCACTAATGACTTCGTGCTTACGGAACGAATGTAACCAAAAGTGGTGAGATTTAAAACTTGACGAGACTACACAAGAGCCATTAAGAGAAGCATAAAGTAAGCGGAAGAATGTCGTCATCAGACGACCGCTGCGGGTCGTACCTGCGAAGCAGGAGGAAAGACAGTAGCAGCGTGTTCCTTCTCCCCACCGGGGAGAACACAAGAGGGGGTAGGAAAAAATCCATCCCCCCAAGGGGGATTATAGGGGGGTAGAATTAACCAAACGAAGTTTGGTGTCGTCATCAGACGACCGACACGAGTCGGGCTTACGGAACGAATGTAATTAAATGTACCGAACTTCAGCACTTGACTGAAGTACCCAAGAACCACTAAGAGAAACATAAAGTAAGCGGAAGACAGTAGTGTCGTGCATCCATCCCCCTAAGGGGGATTATAGGGGGGTAGAAAAAAGTCTGCATCAGCAGACCGCTGCGGGTCGTACCTGCGAAGCAGGAGGAAAGACAGTAGCAGCGCGAATCCTCCTCCCCTCTGGGGAGGACCCAGGAGGGGATAGAAATCAGTCGGGATGAGGTGACTCGAACACCCGACCTCTGCGTCCCGAACGCAGCGCGCTAGCCAACTGCGCCACATCCCGATTAAATTGGCTACATTAAAAAAAATCCATAGTTTAATTTCAACGCAAAAGTACAATTTAAAATTTATCCTGCAATAATTTTCTCCTATCACCTTGAGTAGGTTTGCATCAAATCCTCGTTATATGCATTCTACGTGCAAACCTCCACATGAAAAGAACCGAATCTATCAAAACCCTGAGTAGGTTTGCATCAAATCCTCGTTATATGCATTCTACGTGCAAACCTCCACATGAATCGACTGTGAGGACTTTTGAATAAAATGGCACAAAGCAGCTATAAAATCGCAATATTTAAAAAAGAGATGGATTGCGGATCGAGTCCGCAATCCCTGATATAAAGGATTTATTGATTTACAAGGGGCAACGGCTAATTGCGACTATGTTAGCACCAAAACGGCTCTACAAGCATTTGGTGTGTTAACATCCTCCCTAAAAGAGTCAAATCAGCCAAAATCGTCCCTATGTTTACCTAAAAACCACGCTATAGGGCTTTTGAATTGCTAACATCGTCATGAAAAAGTAAATTATGTATGTGCTTTCCGCGCACATTTAAAATATATCTACTTGAA
>CAYSND010000196.1:0-3446 GCA_964432305.1 uncultured Muribaculaceae bacterium
TTAATATCTCAGACAACAGGACTCTCCACAGAAGAGATAGAAAGATTATAGCCTAATTTTTTTACCTGCCAATGTTTTGGTATATCGTAATTTATCATATTAAGTTGGAAACAGCGGTTAAAAGAGTATTAAGGTTTTGTTTTTCTAATTTAGAAAAGGCAAACCATTTTTTCCCCAAATCTTTTAATGATGCTCCCAAATGATATATTTCGCTTTGGTCAATAATCAAAAAGCGGTCGTGACTCTGTGTGAATATTTTTGCAGTAAAATTTCCATATTGTGCATTGGCTTTTTGCACATCAAGTCTTAGTTGTTTGCTTATCTCTTTGGTAAGCAACAGTACGCTAACGCCTTTTTTCTTTTTAGCTATGTGGATTAATGTGGTTTCGTCTATATAATTATCGATTAGTACAATCTCTTTTTCTGCGTTGCGTATAATTTTGGCGGCAAGTTCGTAAGCGTCAAATACCTGTCCGTCAAAAAAAACACCTTGTGTGGGAATAAGGTGTGTATTTATTTGCAGGTCTATTTGGTTTACTTTTTGTGCTAAATTTTCAACACTGTTTTCAATACGATTCATACGTTGGTTCAGCGCATAGCCTTTTAGCAAGTAGTCTTTCAGTCGTTGTGTCGCCCATTGGCGAAATTGTGTTCCGCGTTTAGAGTTTACTCGATAACCAACGGAAAGTATAGCATCAAGATTATAGTATTCAATTTCTCGTTTTACCTCTCTTCCTGCTTCCATTTGAACTGTTGCATTTTTTGCAACAGTTGCCTCAAAGAGAAGCTCACCATTTTTGTAGATATTTCGCAAGTGTCTTGAAATAACAGATTTATCTCTATCAAATAGTTGTGCTATTTGATTAAGAGTAAGCCAAACAGTTTCCAACTCTTCATCGATTCTTACCTCAATATGTTCGGCATGTTCGTTTGTCTGATATAGTATTATTTCGTTTTTCATTGTTGTCTCTTGCTATTTGTTCAGGGTTCTGATTCATTGTTTTTTTTAAACTGCAGAACAAATATATGCAATTTTTGCTAAAGGATGGTAATCAAACTAAGCGCGCCAGCGTATTTTCTTTTTTGATAAGAAAGCCACAAAGGCAAGGGTTAGGGCTGTCATTACGAATGAGCGGATAGAATCATACCGAAAATGGTAAGACCTCTTAAAATATCTAATGGGATATAGCGTTTCACGGAACAAAGTTAACATTATTCCATTACAGCTTTTTGTAAAGTTTTTTTATTAAATTTGCAAAAACATCCTTTAACTGATGAAACTCGGACTAAACATACTATTTGAAAAGCCTGTAACCATCTTGTTGTTAGCGATTTACGCGGGGGGCGTAAAAACCTCTTTCACGCACGAAGTGCGTTATACCCCTCTATTTCGTTCCGCAATCCACTCTCTTATCCAAGAGGGGAGGGATTCCTATGTCCTATTCTCATCGACATCCAAGAATCTTAAAATATATAGCTTATGATTAAATCAGACAAAAACAGATTTAGAGAGCCTGACATCTCTCATTATACTTCTCCTGAGATAGAGGTATTAGAAATTAAAGTCGATAAAGGTTTTGCGACCTCTTCTCAAGACGGAGCGGCTGAAGATCTTGGTGATCCTCTTAACGGTTCATGGGATTGGTAATTATTAATTTTTAAAAGTAACGATATGAAACTTACTAAAATGAGATGTGCTACTGCACTTTTGACACTTTTAATTTTAATAACGAGTTGTAATAAGAAGGAAGGACTTCCTCTTCAGGGGAACCCTTCTCTTATAACTGCCTTTGTAGAGCAGCCTATTCCTGAGACTAAGACTTCACTTGGAGCCTCTCCTGCTAATCAGATATTATGGAGTGAAGGGGATAAGATAGTTCTCTTTTTCGAGGTAAATACCTATAAATGTGAATATACTCTTAAAACGGGTGCCGGAACTAATAGCGGTAAATTTAGCGGTATCCCTTCAGAAGAGGAGTATTCGGCTGTCTATGCCTTTTACCCCTTATCTCCTGCCTTTAATGTAACGATGAGTAGGGTTAGTGGTGTCCAATGCCTAAATTTTACTATCCCCTCTGTTCAGAGCTATAAAGAAGGAAGTTTTGCCAATGGGGCATTTCCCTCTGTGGCTTACACTACTAATAATGGTGCACTTGCTTTTAAAAACCTCTGTGGTCTCTTAAAACTTCAGTTAAAGGTAGTAAGTGGAACAAAGAAGATAAAAAAGATAGTAGTCTTATCAAATGAATATATTAGTGGAGACTTTACAGTGAAAATGAATTATGCTTCTGCCCCGATATTAGAGAGATATGGTAGTCTTCAGCAAAGGAATGTAACATTAGATGTTGGAGAGGGAGTAGAATTAACTACGACTCCTAAGACATTTTATATAATCGTTCCCCCTACTACTTGTGCTGCGAAAGACTTTACTGTTTATATTGAAAGTGAGGAGGGGTGTATGATACAGAGAGCTTCTGATAAGAGCGAAAATAGTATAGTTCGTTCTAAGATTCTCTCTATGCCAATTTTTGAATATTCAGATAATGTCCCTTTTCGCCAATATAGCTATGTGGAGAACGGAGTAGATAGGGGAAAAGGGTATTCGATATTATTGGATAATGTTTTAGGATTTAGATATATTGCCCCTGTTAACTGTGGATACGAGCCTTATATAAGTGAAACGCAGAAAGGTTACCCTTACGGGAAACTCTATCAATGGGGAAGGAAATATGGTCAGGGGTATAATGCAAATGATGCTACTTTTCCTTCAGATGCAGATATAGTGGAAGGACCTGTTTCTGAGAGTTATGGACAAGCCTATTCTCGAAGGAATAAGTTTTTTAAAGCTTCATCATATCCTTTTGATTGGCTCTCTCCACAGGATAGTAAATTGTGGAATAGTGGTACAGAGGCTGCTCCTGTTAAAGCAGTAAATGACCCTTGCCCTGAAGGGTGGCGTATTCCTACTTATGCAGAATTAAAAGCATTAACAACTAGCAAATCTTCTTGGACTACTAAGGATGGTCAGAATGGAAGATGGTTTAGTGGAAGTGTGGCTTATACCTCAGGTATGGGCGGTGCTATTTTCTTCACTGCCGCAGGGTACCGCTATTACAATGGTTTCGAGCACTGTCGTGGTTCCTACGGCTACTACTGGTCGAGTACACCTGACAGCAATAGTTCTTTTACCTTATACTTTAATAGTGGGTCTGTCGGTATCTCTAATTCTCACCGTGCTCAAGGATACACAGTCCGCTGTATTCGAGGTGTCTCTTCCTCAGGAGGCGGAGAAGGGATGGGTGATGATAATGGTGGTTGGTAAATAGAATATTTAAAATTATTAAAATATGAATACAATAATCAATATAAAACGAGGAATATTAATAGGTGGATTTTTTCTATTATTAATATCATGTACTCAAGTAAAAACAGATATAGAGTCTATC
>CAYSND010000197.1:0-3425 GCA_964432305.1 uncultured Muribaculaceae bacterium
ATCGAATTTCTCACTCTCCCCCCCATCACCAAGTATCCAGAGTTCTGATGCAGTTACTCTCTTTTCAAAAATTGAAAACGCCTCTATAAGCCAATCAAGTCCCTTAGTATGAATATCAATACGTCCCATATAACCGACTACGAACTTATCTTTATTTGGGGTATGTCTATATTTAACATCCAATGAATCGAAGCCATACGGAAGCAAGAAGGATTTATTATTGGGATAAATATAGTGTAAACCCTCCACTTCGCTCTCTCCGAGAGAGTGTATTTTTTTGGCACCGGCAAGTAGTTTTCTTTCAAAAAGCTTAAAATAGATTTTTTTATACCTCTCACTCTTTTTCATAGCAATTATATTGTATGCACCGTGAGGGGTAAAAACAAAAGGGATGTTATTCTTAACAAGCAAAAGAGATATTGAGTAGAAAACGGGGATCCACCCCCCATGAAGATGAAATACCGCCCCCCCCTTTCTCTCTACCAAAGCTTTTTTTAGTTTAGAGTCGATATTAAAAGGATTTCTGCAAGCTTTAAACAGAGTGGTCTTAAATGCCCTATCCCCATAATTCTTAATAGGATTTGGGGTTATCCCCCATAATGTCACATTTCTACCTGAAAGAGCTTGATTTGTAGCTAATTGATAAACCACTTTATTTACTCCATTTAGCCTGTCAGGATTGGCTTTACCAAGTACGATGTGAATTATTTCCATAGCACGAATTTATTTTTAATCAATACGATACTCCAAAAGGTTAGTAGTATTATCTGTGAACAGACTAATCCAATTATAGCTCCAATTAACTCATAATTAGAAAGCAAGTACTTGAAAGTGAGTAGCCCGAATATTAATGTCAAAACATATCCTATGAAAAAATATTTATTTAAGACCAAGCTACGTATAGCTATCCTTATAGGGTATCCTAAGAAAATAAAGAAATATAATATAGACATCCCCTTAACAACATATCCATATTCACTATATTTTTCCCCACCTGCAATCAATATAATCCAATCAGAGCAGAAGAAAAGCAATATCAAAAGAGAACCAAATATCAATGTGGTTTTATATGCAATAGAGCGGAGATATTTTTTCGCTTTATCTTGCGACTCTGACATTAAACGTGAAGTTTGTGGAAGGACATAGTTTTCAAAGGTTTGAAAAAGGACATTAATTACTCCGTAGAGTGACTGAACTAATCTAAAAGCCCCCAATGCCACAACTCCTAAAAAGACCCCTGATGAAACCACAAAGAGGTTGCTTGACCACCATTGAACAAAACCAGTCAAAAACAACCATTTACCTTGTGAAAAATGAATCTTAAAAAAATCTTTCCATAATGTTTTGTCAAAGAAAAATGGACGGAGACGAAATAGACCATAGAGTAATGACGGAACGTAGCTTAATCCTAATATAATTAATATTAAATTTAGACTTTCTGACTTTAATAAATAGATGGCCAATAGTGTAATTAATATGAAAACAGAACTAAGAGAATCTATTTGTAAAGACTCCATTACCTTGCCTTGAGCTAAAAATAATTTTCTAAAATAATCCTGAAAGGTAAACCCCACAGAGTAAAGTATTATCCCGGGAATTAACGACATATACTCCTGAATATGCTCTCTAAAAATTAGCATTACAATGGGAAAAAGGAGAATTAGAAGTATTGAGCAGAGAGTTTGAAACCAGAAACTAAATGAGAGGTATTGATTGGTGTTCTCAATAGTTGCCAATGAAACCTGAAGTGGCTGAATAACAAAGGCGCTAACCAAACTAACTACCAAATAGAGGATTAGCACCAAACCTGAAAAGAGTCCGAATGAGAAAGGAGATATGAGATGAGCAAGCAATATTGTTAGCAAAAAACTTGTTCCACTAAAAACTGCTTGATCTATCAGTATTAATAGTTTACGGTTATGAATCAAAGAAATACTCATCTTTCCTCTCTTTTTTAAAGATAGTATTTATAAATTTCCAAATATCTCTTCGAATCGTAGGGTTATAACCTTGACGATTTATGGTAAAATAGATATTCTCCATTTTATATTCTTCTTTAAATGTATTAACCTCAGCTATTCTCTTCATTGGGGTATTACGAGTATCTAATACTATTAAATTATTATCTGCTGATGCCATGCACATTAACGCAACTTGTTTACCGATATTATCATTTAAAATAATTAAGTAATCAAATCCTTCTTTTATTCTATTAATCAGACCATTAAAGTCTCTCTTAGAGTATAAAAGCAGCTTATCATCATTAAATTGACAAATAGATAAATTATCAGATAATTTCGAAGTAGAGAAGATAGATGCAGGGGAGAGTTTTAAGTTGTCTGTGACATCTAACACTAAGACATTTTTCCCTTGTGCTGAAAGTGCACGGGCAATTCCTAATCCATTATATTCCGCCCCTTCGTTATAGCTAAATGAACTAAAACAGATTACCCCATTAATGGGTAATAGCCCCTTTAAGTCTAAATGGGAGACCTGCTTTAAGAAATGTAATTTCCTCTCCTCTACACTGATTATTTTGGGTGTTAACATTACAATAGGGATAGAAGAGTGAAGTTTCACATTTTCGGCATCATTTACTTTGGCTTTTAAACTATGAACAATAAAAATAGATAAAAGAGCGAATATCATAGATAATAATACAGCCATGAACTTTATAATCATCCTATTTGGTGAAATAGGGAGCATCGGTACTACTGAGGGTGTAATTATTCTATGAAATGCCACATCGACTGATTTAGTGATTTGAGCCTCTATTTTCTTCTCATTTAAGTAATTAAAAGACTGTTGATATAATTGGAACTCTCTATTCATTATCATAAGCAGTTTCTCCTTTTCAGGCATACCAACAAAGAATTTTTCTGCTTGAAGAATATCATTGCTCAATTCATTATATTTAACCTCCAAATTCTTCCTCGAGTTTTTTATACTTTCAATTAGATAGGAGAATAGATTGGAGATTTTCTTATCAATAACTTTAACGCTCTCCTCTTCCGGTGTATATACCAATAGTAAATCCAACTTTTCTGATTGAAGATCCTTTATCTTCTTCACTATCTCTGTCGAAAGGAGATCTGTAAACTGTTCAAAAGTAGGGGCTAGGTCTAAAAATTTATCAGGAGTGATATTGACATACTCCTCTAAATGTTTAATAGCATCCAAACTCATCTTCAAATTTGTTTGTTGCACTTTGAGTTGGGAAACTTTTCTTAACTCCGTTTCTGTCTCTTGGGAGATATTTGTAATCCCCTCAGCATCTCTGTACTTTTGTATTTTATCCTCTATTTCAGATACTTTCATCCCAAAAGCCACAAGCTGACTATCCAAGAACGCCTCTGTAATTATTGCCCCTTCATGTTTTGACTCGATATAATCAGTAATGTACATCTCAGCCAACTTATTTGGGA
>CAYSND010000198.1:0-3365 GCA_964432305.1 uncultured Muribaculaceae bacterium
CAACTTTTGGAACTTTAATTGGGAAGTTTACTTTCCAAATGGCTTGAGTAGGACACTCTTCCACACATTTCATACATAGTTTGCACTTGGTGAAATCTATATAAGCAAGATTGTTTTCTATCTTAATAGCATCGAACTCGCATACTTTCTGGCACTTCATACACCCGATACAAGCCACTGCACAAGCCTTTCTTGCGATTCCACCTTTATCTTTATTTATACAAGAGACAAATATCCTTCTCGATTTTATCCCCTTATTTCTAATCTCAATTACCCCTTTCGGACAAGCCTTTACACAAGCACCACAAGCAGTACATTTCGTCTCATCCACTTCAGGAAGACCGGTTTTAGGGTTCATCTTAATAGCATCAAACTTACAAACATCGACACAATCCCCAAGGCTTAAACAGCCGTAAGAACACCCTGTATCGCCTGCGTAAAGAGCTGCTTTAACACGACAAGAAGAAGAGCCATCATAAAAATTAGTCTTCTCCCTATTGTCAAATGTCCCGTTACATCTGACAACTGCAACCATAGGTGGCTTCTCTTCAGCTTTAAGACCGAGGCGGTCAGCTACCTTTTTCATAACATCATTGCCTCCCACAGGGCAATATAATACATCGAGAGAAGTTGCTTTTACGCAATTCTCAGCAAAAGCACGGCAGCCGGCAAATCCGCACCCTCCACAATTAGCGCCAGGCAAAGTTGCCTCGACTTCATCAATTCTCGGATCCTCCTCCACCTTAAACTTTTGAGCTACAAAATATAGTACAACTGCCAGCACTATTCCCAAAATGCTGAGAGAGACTATCGTTAGTAAAATAGTGGTACTCATTATTTTTTTATTTTTTCAATGATAAAAACAAATTTCTTGTCAAGTTTACCTCTAAAAAAGTAAAGGACTATATAATAAACAACGAGCACCCCCAAACTTCCCAATCCTGCATAGAGCTCGTTTTCAAAAAAACGTGGCAAAATTAATAATAAAATGATTAAAATAATCAAAGGTATCACATAAGCTATCCAGACAGCTTTATAACCGAGTGTAGGAGCAAGGCAGATGTTAACCTCTTCACCCACCTCAAACTTAGAATAAGGGGTCCTATCTACTTCGACCACCTTTATCCTCTCATCTGATGCCATACAAACCGATTTGGCATGACATGCGGAGCAAGCAGATTTATTAATAAACTCCACAATCATTGTTTCGGGAGTAAATTCCACCACCCTCCCTTTATGCTCAATTCTCTCTTTACTTTTCATTAAATTCAGGATTAGAATATAAAAAGTCAGGATTATTCATTCTCGAAGCTACCCCAATGGAAGAGTCGGAATTATAATCCGGCTCATTGAAATCAACAAACTTAGCCTCAGCGGCACGGAATTTCATGTTTACCTCCCCTACTGAACCGTTACGATGCTTTGCTATAATGATATCTGCTGTCCCCATCAACGAAGGGTCTTCGCTCTCATAATACTCAGGTCTATGGATAAACATTACTATATCCGCATCCTGTTCGATAGCTCCGGATTCTCTCAAGTCGCTAAGCTGAGGTCTTCGTTTTCCACCGCGGGTTTCCACAGCTCTACTAAGCTGAGAAAGAGCAATAATGGGGATGTTTAACTCTTTGGCTATTGACTTTAATGAACGGGAAATACTCGACACCTCCTGCTCCCTAATCCCTTTAAGTTCAGGTGGCCCTGTCATAAGCTGAAGATAGTCTATTACTATCATTTTTACTTTCAGGTTCTTAACAAGCCTTCTTGCTTTTGAACGAAACTCATAAATGGAGAGTGAGGGGGTATCATCTATATATAATGGGGCACTTGAAAGCCCTTTTAATCTCTCATTTATCTGAAACCATTCATGGTCATCAAGTCTTTTACCTCCTTTAATCTTCTCGGAGGTAATACCTGTTTCAGATATCATAAGCCTTTTGACCAACTGAATAGAGGACATCTCCAAAGAGAAAAAAGCCACAGGGATATGGTGATCCACTGTCATATTTCTTGCCATGGTAAGTACAAATGCCGTTTTACCCATAGCAGGACGAGCCGCCACTATTATAAGATCTGAGTTTTGCCATCCGAGAGTAATTCTATCTATTCCTGTATAACCGGAGGTAATACCGCTCAAACCATCATTCCTCTCTTTATATGACTGCAAGTCATCTAAAGCCTGATTTATAATAGACCTTACTGCCTGAGTGTCTCTCTTCATGTTCCTATCGGCAAGAGTAAAGAACTTCTCTTGTGCCCCATCAAGAAGGTCATCGGTAGGGATAGAATCATCATAAGCATCCTTCTGCACCTGATAAGATATTTTTATCAACTCTCTTTGGATATATTTTTGGAGAAGTATCTTAACATGGAACTCGATATGTGCTGCCGTCCCTATTTTAGAACTAAGCTGCGACAAATAGAAAGGTCCTCCTACCTCTTCAAGAGTATTGTTTTTCTTTAATTCATCCGCAACCGTGAAAATATCTATAGCTGAATGGGAAGAATAGAGATTTGCTATGGCATTAAATATCTTGCGGTTAGCCTCATTGTGAAAACACTCTTGAACCAGTGAGTCGATAACCTCCGAAACCACATCGGGCTCGATAAGCAGAGCCCCTAAAACAGCACCCTCAATATCGACAGCCTGGGGTGTTACCTTACCCATATCACTTGAAATGAGATCAACCCTTACCTCTTTTTGCTTATCACTTATCTTTTTTGCCATAACTAGGAATTTTAATGATGGGTAAAAATATCATATTTTAGCGAAATATCGAACTCTTTTCTCTATAACTTATCAACACCCTTCAAAATCGACTCAATAGCCATCTCGATCTCCTCTTCAGAAATAGAGAGCGGAGGAGCTATCCTAAAAGAAGTGGGATTGAAAAGGAAATAATCACTAATCACCCCCTCCTCCAAAAGGAGCGGAATAATTCTCTCAGCATAATCCTCTCTCTTAAAATCAACAGCTATAAGTAATCCTGCCCTACGAATCTCTTTAATAGCGGGGTGCCCTTTAAGTCCCTCTTCAAAACGGAGTGATTTCCTTTCCACCTCTGAAATCCATGGCTCCCTAAGAAGCACCTTAAGAGATGCCAACGCTGCTGCACATGAAACAGGATGTCCTCCGAATGTGGTTATATGCCCTAAAATAGGGTTAGATTGGAATGCCTCCATCTTCTCCTTAGAAGAGATCATTGCCCCCAAAGGCATCCCACCCCCTAAAGCTTTTGCCAATGTCAATATGTCGGGAACCGCATCATATTTTTCAAAAGCAAATAGAGACCCACACCTTCCAAACCCTGTCTGAACCTCATCAAAAATCAATAAAGCTCCCACCTCCGAACACCTTTCACGGA
>CAYSND010000199.1:0-3344 GCA_964432305.1 uncultured Muribaculaceae bacterium
GTCTATGTCAGCCTCAAATCCACGCTATAGGGCATTTGAATTGCAAACATCCTCCCGAAAAACGCCAAATTTGCCAAAACCTCGTCTATGTTAGCATCTTTTCCTTGCCTAAGCGCATTTGGGGTGCTAACATCCTCATGAAAAAGTTTTGGTCTGCATAAACCATGTGGAGGTTTGCATCAAAACCGCTCTATAGGGCATTCTACGTGCAAACCTCCTCATCCAAACAGCCGAATCTGTCAAAACTCTGTGTAGGTTTGCATCAAATCCTTGCTATATGCATTCTATGTGCAAACCTCCTCAGACGCGTCTGAGGGTCTGCGAGCTTTTGCAGAAAAGAGGCACTACAGGGCTATATACGCGCAAAAGCTGACAGCGGTATTTTGGCTGACCTTGCTTGGGGAGTGATGGGGAAGGGTTTTGTGTTTTTGGGCATGTTAGCTTTTGCATGAAAAGTGCATTTTACGATAGTATGGAAGCAAAAGCTGACATGGGATGACGACATCTGCAGGGCAATCGTGTATAGAGGGGCTTGTAGAAGGGTTTGACTTGCAGATGTGGAGCGGTTTTTCATGGAAATGGTCAAAAACGTGACGACATGTGCAAGCCAATCGTGGCTACAGGTGTCTGTATGGCACTTTGGGTTGCAGATGTGGTCAAGGGATTGCGGAACAGGATCGGCAACGACAGTTGGTCGGTTTTACAATGACAGTGGTATAGTCTGTGATGACAGAAATATATTTTTGCGAGTTTAATAAAAATCTTTACCTTTGGGAAACTAAATCATGCGATATGAACTTCGCAAACTCGACATCACCCACGCGCGACTGCAACCATGTGAGTTACAGCGAGTTTATTAGGGGGGGGCGATCCAAAAACGTGTTTTCCAATTATTTTTTATTTAATTTTTTCACTTGCATTAGGTAATGCGGGTAGATATTTTATTTCCATTTATTAATACTTTATTAAACAAAACAACATATAACATTCAAATTAAATCAATTTTATGCTAATGAAAAAATCACAAAACAACTATGAAAGAGAGTCCGATTCCTCTCTTTATACTTCCCCAATTGTGGAGGTGATGGAAATCAGAGTCGAGAGCGGCTTTGCCGGTTCTAATGAAAAATTTGGTGAAAAACCTGTGAGCAACTGGTAATAATTAAAAGGAGGAAAGAAAAATGAGAACAAATCAATTTTTAAGATTGGGTGCAATGGCACTTATCTCTGCAGGATTATTATCATTGGCAAGTTGCGAAAAGAAGGGTTCAGAAGAGCCTACTACTAAGACTACTTTGACAGCTTCTATGGAGCAGCAGGGGGGTAATACTAAAACATCTTTTGATCAAACTACTAAAGATGTTCTATGGTCATCAGGAGATAGGATAGCTGTCTTTTTTGGTGATCTAACTACGAATAATGAATTTACTCTTGCAAGCGGTGAAGGCACCAAATCCGGTACCTTTACGGGAAGTGGCTCAGATGCTAAGGCATATGCTTTTTACCCTTATAATGCAGGTGTAACGATAAGTGATACTAAGACTATTAGTTTCACCCTTCCGAGTGAGCAGACTTACAGACCAGAAGGTGGTTTTGCTACTGACATGAATCCTATGGTTGCTTATCGTACAGCTGAAGGTACTTTGGAATTTAAGAATCTCTGCGGTATATTAAAGATAACTCTTAATGCGAGTTCCGGTAAAACTATAAAGAGGATAATCGTAAGGAGTCAGACTACAAAGCTTAGTGGTAAGGCTACTGTGGCTATGACTTATACAGCAGGTAACCCTGAAATAGTAATGGCAGATGATGCAGAATATACTGTGGCGTTAAATCTTGGTGCAAGTGGTGTTACATTAGATGAAAATAGAGATTTTTATATCGTAGTTCCCCCTATAGTTGTTAAGGCAGAAAACAAGCTCACTGTTCATGTTGAAAGTACGACCGGAGGTATGTTAAAATCTACCCAAAAAGAATCTGCTGCAGTTGACCGTAGCGTTATCACGCCAATGAAAGGGTTTAATTATGCAGATGATGCAATCAATTATCTTGAGAACGGATTTAACTTTGGTTCGGGAGTTAATATAGCTGGTAAAACCTTCGCCCCTGTAAACTGCGGTTATGAGCCTGCCACAGAAACTCCGGAATATAAAGGTTACCCTTATGGTAAGCTTTATCAGTGGGGTCGTAAATATGGTCAGGGGTATATGGGTACTACGACTATTGGTGAAACTAATTATTTTTTCGAAGATGCTTCTTACCCATCGGGCGGGAATTTAGTTTCAGCTCAGGTATCTTCAGAGGAAGGACGGTCAATACCTAATCAATATAAGTTCTATATGGATAATGAAGACTGGTGTGATGATGCTGCTAATAAGGATAAATTATGGAATTCAGGTAGTGAAGCTACTCCTATTAAGACAGTTAACGATCCCTGTCCTGCCGGATGGCGTGTTCCTACAGAGCCGGAGCTTAAAGCATTGAGAAATCTCACACCTAGTGGTGGTTTTATTTCATCAGGTACTCATGGTAGTACAGGTACTTTACAAGGATGGAATTTCACCTCAGGTGGAATCACCCTCTTCCTTCCTGCTGCTGGTTTCCGTGATTTCTACGATGGTTCTGCGTGGTTCAGAGGTATCGGCAGCCGCTATTGGTCAAGCTCTTCTGGCGGTATTACCTCGTGCTATTTGGGCTTCTACAGTTTCGGCGCGGATATGGGCGACTCTGGTTCTCGTGGTAATGGGTTCTCTGTGCGTTGTGTCAAGAATTAACGCTCCCTGCGCAGCGAGGAGCAGTTAGTTCCTCTTCGACACGAAATTTTGAAAAAAGTAGCGGACACTGTCTGCTACTTTTTTTATGGGTGGGTGGAAGGGATTGCGGAACGAGTCCGCAATGACATTTCTGGGGGCATGCAATGACAGTAGTAGATTCTGCAATGACCGTTGGTCAGGTTTGCAATGACAGTGGTTGGGTCCTCAATAGTTGTTGCCGGTCGACAATGATAGACGATGATAGTGGTAGATATGAGAATGTGAGTGGAGAACGGAATATGATTTATTCAGATAACTCTTCCGACAGGGCGTGCTTTCGGGTAACAGGGATGGGGGCTATTTCGGGGTGGTCGAGGTCGATAAAAGTTAGGTTTTTCTCCTTTCTGACTGCACGTATCTTTTTAGAATTAACGATATACGAGCGGTGACACCTTATAAGGGGAGTTCCTGCAAAGCTCTCCTCTATGGTCTGTATTTTACACCTTAACATATAGCTTTTCAGGGTATTATTATTAAGGTAAAAGACCTTAATATAATTATCCTGAGACTCTATGTAGTAGAGATTATCCA
>CAYSND010000200.1:0-3320 GCA_964432305.1 uncultured Muribaculaceae bacterium
GGGAGTACAGAGCAGCCGTTACTTGAAACTAAAACTTATTTTGGTGGTAAAGATAGCGAAACAGGTATTATCCCCATTTTATGGAGTTACGGTGATGCTATTTCTCTGTTTAATGGTACTAATGCCAAAAATAAACTTTTTCCACTTATTGAAGGAGCAGGCACTTCTAATGGTTTATTTGACGGTGGTATAAAAACTGTAAATACCTATTATGCTTTTTATCCCTATTCGAGTGCTGTCTCTATAACTCATACATCTGGAAAACCTGTAATCTCTTTTACGCTCCCTCTTATTCAGAGCTATAAAGAGAATAATATAGTCGATGGAGTGAATCCGGCAGTGGCTTACACCATCTCTGGTGGAGATTTAGAGTTTAAAAATCTTTGTGGTCTGATTAAATTGGATCTAAAGGTCTCAGAAGGCATTAAGAAAATAAGGTCTATCGTTCTTATCAGTGAGAAGTCTAAACTTAGTGGAGCTGCTACTGTGGCTATGAATTATGGTTCAGGTGCACCGGAGATAGTTATGGTGGCAAGTTCTAACGATGGGGTTATGTTAGATTTAGGGGTAGAAGGGGTAGAGTTAACCACCACCCCTAAATCGTTTTATATAGTCGTTCCCCCTTTTTCTGTATCATCTGATAATAAATTGACAGTTATTATTAATAACATGGAAGGCAAAGAGATGTTAAAGACTACTACTCATATCCAGAATATAGGTCGTTCAAGACGTTTAAATATGCCCGAATTAGAGTGTGAAACTTTCACCGTTCCCACATACATAGATAATAGTGTTAATTATGGAAAGGGTATCCCTGTCGATTTGGGTGGGACACTTGGAGTTAAATACTTTGCCCCAGTGAACTGCGGATATGAAGCTGCAAGTGGAGAGACTAAAGGTTACCCTTATGGTAAACTTTATCAGTGGGGTCGTAAATATGGTCAGGGTTATAGTACCGATGCAAGTGGTGCACCTACTAACATTTCCGGTCTCACCTCTGCTGTCAATGCGAATCTCCCTGTCAATGCTAATAAATTCTACACCGCTTATGATTATCCTTATGATTCTCCTTATGATTGGTGTAATTATCCCACTGTTCATGGTGATAAGGATAAGTTATGGAACAGTGGCACTGATGCTTCTCCTGTTAATACCGCTTATGACCCTTGTCCTTCCGGATGGCGTGTTCCTACATATGCTGAATTGACTGCTTTCCAGAATTTGAGTGGTGGGTTTTCAGGTGGTACTTGGACGTCTGATGGTGGGACTCACGGTACCTCTACAGGTCTTGCCGGTTACACCAAAACCGGTCTCTTCTTCCCTGCCGCAGGGTGCCGCGTTAGCTCTGGTTCCGAGGTCGATCGTGGTTCCCGCGGCAACTACTGGTCAAGTGGAGTCTCAGGTACGGATGCTCATTACTGGCACTTAGTCAGTTACGTTTCGCTCATGCGTACCAACGGTCGTGCGTCCGGTTACTCTGTTCGGTGCGTCAAGAATTAACGCTCCATGCGAAGCGAGGAGCAGTTAATTCGATCCTCGGCACGGAGTGCCGTCATCGTTTTTGTCGGTGGGCATTTCAAAGCCCACTTGACAAAAACGACCAAGTTTTTTTGAAAAAAAAATATAAACCCAAAAATATATGAGTGATAAAAATGACATTCCTAATCCTAAATCTAAACAAGAAAGGGTTATTAAAATAAATTTAAAAGAGAGTTCAAATGCTCGTAAATTCGTTGGAGATAACATTATCCACCATCGAGAGTTTAATGCTGTCGCCTCATTAATTGAAGAGAGAGTTAATAATATAAAAAATGATGAGAAATGTGAAAAGGATGGTACAGGAAAGTTAGATACCATTACGATTTATGGAAGTCGAGGGAGTGGAAAGACCTCCTTTCTCTACTCATTAGCTTCAGAGTGTAAAAATAATAAAGAGATAGAGGTTATTAATATTATAGACCCCACGATGATTGAAGAGAAGGGGCATATTTTTCTTACAATTCTCTCCCAGATAGATGAAAAAGTGGAAGATAAATTAAAATCAAGTGACTGTAACCCTTATGATAAAAACTACTGCAAAAAGAAGGAGTGGCGCGAATTACTAAAAAAGCTATCAGCCGGATTACCCACATTGGATGGTGTAGGAGGCACTATGGAGAGTTGGCAAGATCCGGAATTTATAATGGATAAAGGATTGAAAAGTGTACAGTCGGCGATGAGTCTGTCAGATAATTTCAATGAAGTAGTTAAAAAATCGCTTGAAATATTGGGAAGAAAGGTTTATCTCCTTATGTTGGACGATATAGATATTGACTTCGCAAAAGGGTGGCCCCTTCTTGAGACAGTTCGTAAATATCTTACCACTCCCCACATTATCACTATTGTTACCGGTGATTTAAGACTTTTTTCAAAGGCAATCAGGAAGAAACAGTGGAAAAATTTCGGAAAGGCTTTGATGAAAAATGAAGGTGAAGAACTAAAAAGAATGGGGAGTTATGATAAATTAGTAACTGAAATGGAGAGCCAATACCTTCAAAAAGTTTTGAAGCCACAGTATCGTTATAAACTCAGGAGCATGTATGAAATGATAACTATGTATTCTGGGAAGATAGATTTAGTAGATATAGTAGAAAAAGAAGAAGACAAATCATTAAAAAAATATTATGTTAAAATCTTAGAACATTTTGGTGTTAGAAATTCATATCAGCAAGAGTCTTATCTCTCATTTATTATGAATCTTCCTTTAAGGACACAAATCCAATTCATGACTAAATATTCCAATAGTGGAGAGTTAAAAGATAATGTTGGCAAAGAAATGGTCGATGTTTTTCTAAGCGATTTTTATGAAAAGGAGATTGATATAGAATTGGCATCTACGCTACCTAAACAGCTAAGTATAATCACTTTAAAAGCATTAGTTGAGAATAGATTATTAAACGAGGCATATCAGTTACAGCCAACAACTTCAGAGGCGAGTCTAAATAGCTGTCTGTTAGGACTTAGTATGCTGTTTAGTGAGTCGGTTAATAAGAATAAGTATCTTATATTTGATTATTTTACAAGAATCGGATACATTCGTAATCTTCTAAGTTTTACAGGGTATAACCATAAGAGTGAAGCCATACTAAAAGATGACGATAGTCTTATAGGAATAGAAAATTTGATAAAATATGCAAGGTTATTGCAGGATAAGAATATGAGAGATAGTATGTGTTATACAACCTCTTTTATGAGGGTGTTCCAAAACTTTAATGACAAAAGTAAGAAGGAAAATAATAAACCATACATTGGGAGTCTCTCTCTTTATGGCTTAAAAGAAC
>CAYSND010000201.1:0-3295 GCA_964432305.1 uncultured Muribaculaceae bacterium
TTCTATGAGATATGGTTTTACAGGTCCGAACTATGCTACTACTTCGGCTTGTGCATCGTCATCACATGCCATCGGAGACTGTCTGAACCTTATTCGTCTTGGCAAAGCAGATATTATGATCTCCGGAGGGACAGAAGCACCTATTACTGAGCCCGCCATAGGAGGATTTAACTCATCTCAAGCACTCTCTACTAATAACGAAAACTACTCAAAAGCCTCTCGTCCTTTTGACAAGAATCGTGATGGTTTTGTAATGGGAGAAGGTGCCGGTATTCTCGTTCTTGAAGAATATGAGCATGCAAAGAAGAGAGGAGCTAAAATTTATGCCGAAATATCTGGTTTCGGAATGACAGCAGATGCTTATCATATTACCGCCCCTCGTCCTGATGGGGCAGGAGCGAAAGCTGTAATAGGTCTTGCACTTGAAGATGCAGGAGTTATGACAGATTCTGTTGATTATATTAATGTTCATGGAACGGCTACCCCTTTGGGAGATATTGCAGAACTTAAAGCCATAAAAGACACTTTTGGTGCCCATGCTTATGACTTAGCCATTAGTTCTACTAAATCTATGACCGGACACCTCTTAGGTGCTGCCGGGGCTATAGAAACATTAGCTTGTATTAATGCCATCAATTCGGGTATAGTTCCACCTACAATTAACTTTGAGGAGGAGGATCCTGAAATAGATTATAAACTGAATCTTACTCTTAATAAAGCGCAAGAGAGAAAAGTCTCAGTAGCCATAAACAATACTTTTGGCTTCGGAGGACATAATACTTGTATGGTGCTAAGGAAGGTTTAGTGATTCATTACGGCATAAACCATTACCAAAGTTGGCTTTCTGTTGGCGGTCATTCCGTTAAGTACTATTTTTGAATATTTTGCGTTATCAAAATTATAATAGACGTTTCCATAACTATCCGAATATTTTAGAATAGGCATCAACCAGAGATTATTGGATTTTTCAGAAACACTCTTACTCTTTAACAATGTTTGCATATAACGAGTTATATCGCAAGTATATGTACTTAGAGATCTATTAATAGCTCCAATATTTACAGCTTTATAAATCTCACCAAGCGGGTAGAAATATTGAACAGAATCTTTCGATGAGTTTTGATAACAAGGATATAATAAATTAGGGAAAGAGTTCATATCATCACTGTCAACTGGAACCTCGTAAGGGAATTCGAGATATGCCCTTGAAAGAATTATTTTGGAGACATCTTTTATCCCCTTTGCCTCAGCCCAAGTATCGATCATACCCATTATATCGCTCCCTTTTACATAAGGTTTAACCCCTGCAAGTCCATCTAAAAAGAGTTCTGAAGAGGGGCGTTCGGTGGCAAGGGCTTTAGAGCCGGGTTTAAAGAAATTTAAGGCATAATTATATCCCAATATAAAACTCTTAGAGGAGTCTCTGTCCCCTTTAGTAGGGTGTTTGTGTATATAATCCACAGTAATAAAAGAGGAGGTAAGTGACATATAATTTAGCCTTCCGCTGCTAATATTTACATTAGGAGAGTCTGTGGTAATATAGAACCCTTTAATTTTCTTCTTAAAGAGATCGAATGTATCTATCTCGCTTTTGGTAATTGATAAAAGTTCTTTACCAAAAGACTCAGATAACTCAATTCTTAAAGAGTCTCCACCAAAAAAGGTGTTTGTTCCAACGCTTATAGGGATAGGATCATAATCCGCAGAAGTGAATGATGTGTTGAAAAATTTTGTTGAATCGAGGTCACGAATAAGCTTATATATATATATGTTCTGAGCTATCCCCTCCTGATCTTTTTTAGTTGTAAAAGTAGAGTCGATACTCATCGTGATATATGCTCTCTTGAAAGTGGGATTATCACCAAAGTCGGTGGTGTCGGTAAGGCTCCTTATAAAAGAGGTTGAGCCAACAGAAGAGTTACCGAAACGGGGATCGTTAAGATATCCAAAAATCAGGGAGGAGGCTGAGTAAGCCTGAATGCTGTCGGGCATCTTAGAAATTATAGGGAGGTTGAAAACCTGTTTTTCTACGTTTAACTGATAATCTTCAGTTAGAAATCCCCCGCCAACTGTTTTATCGGCATCTATACACGAAGTAAATAGGGTGAATGGAGCTAATAGAAAGAATAATATTATCTTCTTAATCGACATTGATGTTTAAAATTTTGTCATAAAAATTATTATACTGCTGTATATAACCGGTATCCTCTGCCTCTATTTTTACATATTTCAAAAGAGGAACATTGAGTTCTTCGATATACTCCTTTAATGTAGGATTTAAATCTTCAACTCCTTCGATTACTCCGTCTGCATACTGAATAGCCAGTTTTGCAAGATTTATGCCATTAGGTTCAGACAACAGCTCAAGGTCTTTACTCTTTATTCCCGGAAGGGTGATTTTTTCTTTTATTTGGGGAGAAAATGTCTCATCAAGATACTCGTTGTAAAGAGAGAGTATCACCTTACCATCAGTAAAAACGGGATCGTCTTTATATGCTTTTTTCAGGTATATAGGCAAAACATGGGATACCCACCCTTGACAATGAATAATATCGGGTTTCCAACGTAATTTTTTAACAGTTTCAAGTACACCTCTGGCGAAGAAGATAACTCTTTCGTCATTGTCTTTGAAGAAGTTGTCTTCCTCATCGTGGTAAATAAACTTTCTATGGAAATAATCCTCGTTATCAATAAAATAAATCTGCATCCTCGCAGAAGAGATAGAGGAGACCTTGATAACCAAAGGTCTATCAATGTCATTTATAACGATATTCATTCCTGAGAGGCGAATAACTTCGTGTAGCTGATTCCTTCTCTCGTTAATAGAGCCGTAACGAGGCATAAAAGAGCGTATCTCCTTTCCGCTTTCCTGCACCCCTTGCGGAAGAAAACGACCCACCGTGGAGATAGGAGTTTCAGGCATATAGGGGAATATTTCGGAATTTACAAAAAGTACTCTTTTAATTTTCTTCATTTAGACGCTGTTTTTTTATTAAAATTTGAACAAAGGTACAAAAAATTTTTTAGATATTTAGTTTTAACTATCTTTGAAGTTCTTATTTTAAAACAACAATGAGTAAAAAAGAGAGCAATATTTTATCGGGGAGAATCATCCGCTCATACTTCTCTTCCGTCATCAGCATCTCTCTAGTGCTCTTTTTAGTAGGCATTGTGGGCATAGTAGCGGTAAATGCAGGAGGGGTCTCTAAATACTTCAAGGAGAATATAAATATTAATATAATTTTAAAAATTGAAGTTTCTGATAGTGATGCAAGAGCTCTTGCTACCGAGTTGG
>CAYSND010000202.1:0-3291 GCA_964432305.1 uncultured Muribaculaceae bacterium
TGGAAAAGATGCCCTAAGAGCTTGGACACCTGAGAACACCAATACAGATGTTCCACGTGCGGTTCAAGGAGACCCAAATGGGAACGGAAGAGTGTCAGATAGATTCGTCGAAAGCGGAGATTTTCTCACATTAAACAATGTCCAGATAGGGTACAATCTCCCTGCAAGTATCTGCAAAAAATTAAATCTTACCAATCTAAGATTGTATATAGCAGGCTCACGCTTATTCACCCTTACAAGCTACAAAGGTTACGATCCAACCACAGGGGTCACTTCAAATGCAGATAAGGTCTCATATATGGGTGTTGACTATGCGATATATCCCATGAGTCGTGGATATATGTTTGGAATCAAATTTGGATTTTAATTAAATAAACGATTATTATGAAACTAAAAAACATACTTATTGCAACCATTGCAGGAGCCTTATTATTGTCTTCGTGCTCTGGGTTTTTGGATGAGAAAAATAATCCAAACATGAATAGTACCTCTACTTTTTGGAAAAGTGAGGGAGATATTGTTAAGGGGCTAACAGCAGCATATGCCCTTTTGCAACCAAGCATGAGTTGGGGAAGACCATACGAGAGATTTATTGTTCTCGATTGCTATAGAAGTGATGAACTTGATTTCAGAGCTGATGTGGCAGAGTGGACAAGAATAGCTACTTTTACTAATATCCCTACTGATAGGACGGGATGTAGAGATGAGTGGACACTCTTATATAAAGGAATCAACTATGCCAATCAATGTATTGATAATATACCTAACGTACCAGGAGTGACTCAAGAAGTTAAAGATTGTTCAATAGCAGAAGCACGTTTCCTTAGAGCTTACTACTACTATAGACTATATCTTAATTTCGGAGAAAGACTTCCACTTTATGATAAAGCACTAAAAGGAACAGAGGAAGAATTTTACCCAAAACAATCTGCTCCGGGTGTAATAGTAGAATTTATAGAAAGGGAGTTGTTGGCAGTGCAGGGAGTTCTTCCTGATGCTTCAGTTTGGGCAGCGAAAAACCAACACGGAAGGGCAAATAAATATATGGCTTCGGCAATTTTGGCTAAATTCTATATGTTCCGCAAACAACTTCCAAAAGCTGAAGTGGAATTGAAAAAAATCATTGAGAGTGGAAAATATGGGTTGGTTGCAAATTATGGGGATCTTTTCGATGGACTCCATAAACACAACAAAGAATCTATTTTTGATATCCAATATACAGCTAACAATGATGGGGGACGAAGAGAGTTTCATAGAATATCCCTTCACCTTTTGTCTGATGATGCAGGGGGATACGAAGAGGCTTATCCTTCTACGTGGCTCTTTGAAACGATGAAAAATGATAAAACTGTGGATGGTAAATATACAGACAGACTTTATTCTACCATAATATTTAACGATCCTAATACCAAGCCTTATTACTTTACAGCCACAAAAAACAAATTTACTGATTGGCATAAACCAAATTCTATCTATTGGCATAAATTTGTTAGTTGGAACAAGTCATTAGGGGCGAATTGGTGGGAGAGTGCTTATAATATTCCCGTGGTTCGTTATGCAGATGTGTTATTGTTATATGCTGAGTGTCTAAATGATAAAGGTGCTACTGCTGAAGCGATAGGCTACATCAACACAGTAAGAGCGAGGGTAAATGCTGTCCCTCTTGCATTAGGACTAAGCAAGGCAGATGTATTAAAACACTTGCAGGATGTGGAGCGTCCTTGTGAGTTAGCTTTAGAGGGAAGTCGTTGGTACGATTTAATCCGTTGGGGTATTGTAGAACAAGCCCTTAGAGCACATAATAAACCATTTATGGGGAACTATGTCGATTCTAAGCATAAAATGATGCCTATTCCCAATGGAGAGTTTTTATTAAATCCCACTTGGGAGCAAAACCCCGGACATTCAAAATAATTAATTTTCACACTTATAGCCACTTCCTTCATTTTAGAGGGAAGTGGTTATTACTTAAAAAATATGAAACCGAAGAATAATGCGATAATTAGGCGGCTAACTATTATAATATTGTTTGCAACTATTATTACAAATTCCTTTGCACAATCAAAGCAGAGTCGAGAAGATTTTTATAATTTAATAAACATCAAAAATATCCCTTTAAATGAAAAAGATAGAGATCAAAATGTCTTCTCTGATTTAGGTTCATGGATAGGGTTTGCTCTTCCGGAAAAGGAGACAAAATTCTATAATGGTGCATTTATAGGCCCATATATAATGACTGGTAAATGTTGGATATCCAAGACTTTGGCAGATCCATATATTCATGTAGATGGAGAAAAATTCGACTTGTTGCGTAACGTACAAACTGCTAAGTATTTCCCTGGAAAACTGGAGCAATATTTTAAGAATCAGAAGATTAGTTTTACTACTGAGCTATGTTATGCCTCCTCTTCCTCCACAGTGACGAGGGGATATATAAAAAATATCTGTAATTCAGAGGTTACTGTCTCTTTAGGATGGAATGGAGGGGTGTATAACAATAGTGCAAAACTGGAAAAGGATAAAAACAAAATAAGGATAACTTTAAATGATGGAAATGGTCTATTAACCATCCATTATTTAACTGCCCAGGAAGTAGCTTTAAAGGGGTGTGATTCGATTTCGGTGGTGGAGAAAGAAAGGATAGTATTGGCTCCGGGTCAAGGATTTGAGTGTGCTATAACACAGACATTTGCTTTTTCATTTGACGAGTTGTACAATAACGAAAAGGGCATCTCAACACTTCAGGTTTCAGAGACATTCAAAGAAAACAAGCTCCGTTGGGACGGATATCTTTCAAAATTGTTCAGTAGCAAAAGTAAGTTCGTAAAAGAAGATAAATACAGATGGGTTATTGTAAAATCTCTCATTACATTAGTTTCTAACTGGAGGTCACCCGCCGGAGATATTCTACACGATGGAACTTATCCTTCTTACTCCGGGTTTTTCGGAATATGGGCATGGGATTCTTGGAAGCACGCTTCGGCAAATGCCCTATATAACCCGGAACAGGCTAAGAATGAGGTTAGAGCTCTTTTCGACTATCAAGATGAAGCGGGGATGTTGCCTGATTTTATTAGCATTAATAAGAAAAGGAATAATTGGAGAGATACAAAGCCCCCTCTATCTGCTTGGGCAGTAAAAAATATTTATGCTGCGACCGGGGATAAAACTTTCGTTGAGGAGATGTTTGAAAAAGTGTACAAATATCATAGATGGTGGTACTCGCATAGAGACAATGATGGGAATGGTGTGTGTGAGTATGGCTCGACGGATGGTACCCTATTGGCAGCT
>CAYSND010000203.1:0-3290 GCA_964432305.1 uncultured Muribaculaceae bacterium
GGTGTTGAGGTTGGAATCATTATCGCGTCTAACGCTGTTTTCTCTCGGACCTCAACATCACATCTTGCCCAGAGTGCCCTCTATAAGGTGGGTATGTGTTGAGGTCATTTTTATGTATATAAAACCCTTGCGATTTCCCCATCTCTCCCTACAATCGCGACTATGTTAGCCTCAAAACCCTTCTACAATGCTCTCTATTTGCTAACATACTCCCCCAAAAAAACAAAACAGCCAAATTCGTGTCTATGTTAACCTAAAAAGCACACTACAGGGCATCTTAAATGCTAACATCCTCAGACGGTAAATAACTTTTGCCATTACAAGGCAAAAAAGTTATTATCGTCTGAGGTCTTACCATGTTCGCATTTTGCTTTCCACATAACGTAAATAGATTAAACCACTCATCATCAGACATGTAGCCTTGTGAAACACTGCGGAAAGCAGGCGAAAAACGCCCGAAAACAGTGAAATCGGCTTGCTTTCCGCAATACAAATAAGTGTTAAAATGCTCATATTAAGGCATATATGTTTTATAAGGGCACGGAAAGTATGTATCTACCCTGTACCTAAAGATTAACCCGGTATCAGGAAGCATATACATAGTGGAATCATCCTCATCACCAGTATTGGAGGTGTGAACCAGCCAATTTGGGAATATTGCGACTAATACCCTTGAACACAGTTAGTTAATGGTTCTATTCAGGTTTTGCCAGGGTCACACCTATAGGGTAAAAGTGCGTTTTATGACTAGTTATGGGGGGAGGTGTGACCTTATGTATTTTTGTGTTTTATTAATAAACACTTGTTTTACAGAAGATTAGAGGCGTTTGTTTGGAAAACGGTAGGTCACACCTCCACTATGGCAGAGTACGCCACCCGGAACATCCGCGTGAATAAAGTGTCTCGAAAGATTTTGGGGTGGAGATTCTCATGAGGAGTTTTGCACGTAGAACGCATATAGCGTGGTTTTGATGCAAACCTACGCAGGGTTTTGGCAAATTCGGCTATTTTCATGAGGAGGTTTGCACGTAGAACGTATATAGTGAGGTTTTGATGCAAACCTACACATGGTTTATGAAGATCCGATCTATTTCATGACGATGTTGACACCCCAAATGCTTTGTGACGAGGAATTGACGCTGAGATAGACAAGGTTTTTGAATCTTAGGTATTTTTCGCGACTATGTTAGCATTTATAATGCCTGTAGAACGGTTTTGGTGCTAACATAGTGGTGATTATCATCGGAGAGTGGCTAGTTTATTACTACTTGTTATTTGATTCTGAACAACGGCAATGCATCTGCCAGATAGTCTGGTCGATATAAAATGTAACTTTCTATGTTCTATAGCTTCCGGAATCATCCAACATAAAATTACCGTTGCCCCCTGTAAGTCAATAAATCTTTACATATTAGAATGCGGACTCTGTTCCACAATCTCACTCCTCGCTCACCAAGTTCCTTAACTCCATAAGCATATTCTCTATCGCTTGCACCCCTCAGACGGTAAATAACTTTTGCCATTACAAGGCAAAAAAGTTATTATCGTCTGAGGTCTGGGGGAATCCCCGCAAGCTTTGGCAGAACTAGTGCTATACAGAGTTATGGCTACGCGAAAGCTGACATGAATCAATGGGGGGTATCAGGTTTCAGAGGAGTACCTATAGAGACTTATTGCGCTATAGCCTTGAATTCACAACTCTAAATGATTATTTATGGTCTACCCTATGAAAATTGAAGTAACTAGTATTTAAAATAAATGAGTTACAAGAAGAATTAGTATGTGCAAATTTTGCACACACTACTCCCGAGGAAAAAGGATAAAGCATGTTTATGTGTTCTATAACCAAACAAAGTTTGGTGTCGTCGTCAGACGACCGCTGCGGGTTGTCGATTGCGAAGCAATAACGACAACGAAAGCAGCGTGCATCCATCCCCCCAAGGGGGATTATAGGGGGGTAGAAAAACAAAAAGAATCTTTTCGAATGAAAAGATTCTAGTTTATAAATGGTAGTACAAGACCTCGTCTTGTACTACCATTTATAAACTATATTGAAGGCGGCTTTGTAGCCGGGCATCCACCATGCGGATTTGTTTAGGCCGACATAGTTTTCACCATTGTCTTTGAAGCCTATGTAATGGGCGTGGGTGTAACCGGCAGCCCAGGCGAGTTCGATACCCCAGTGGTCTGTGAGTCTGAACTGGTAGCCGAAGACTGCACCGGCAAGGAAGTTTGAACCGACTTGATAGGTGTGCATTGGATATACATCAGCATACCAGGGAATTATACCTCTATTTAATCTCCAGACTCCAAGCCCGAAATTAGGACCTACGAAAAAGCCACGAAACTCCTTTTTGAAATAATACCTCCCTTCAAAATAGACAATATTCATAACAGCAGGTCTATCTGTTCCGAGAAAGGATTTGTTATAGAAGGAGGAGAAGGACTCTATCTGCCCAGTTACCTTATCACAAATTTTAAATTCCACGGCAGGGTTAATTACACCTATAAATATAGTAGCATTTAATTTGACAGCTATGCGGGGGGAGAATGTGGAAGGTGAGTCTTTGGGTGTGAGGTTGATCTCTTTCTCAGTAGCATTTGAGATAAGAGGTAAAAGGAGCAGTAAAATGAATAAAATATTTTTTTTCATGACTATTTGAAATTATAACGTTCAATTAATTTAATGATACGAGGTCCGACGAAGTGGATTATAATTGTCCCTAAAGTTATTGCTATGAAATCTGCAAGAAAATCATAAGGGTCCCCATCACGTCCGGGGATAAGAAGTTTCTGAACAACCTCGGTAAAAACTGCAAGGAGTAATCCTGAGATAAAGGTAATCCAGATACTATATTTCCTATATTTAGCAAGATGACGGGAATATTTACAAGTAAGCCACGCGATAAAAGGATAAGGGAAGAACATTATAAAGTGTGCAATCTTATCGAGTGGAATTCCAAGAAAATATTCAGAGAGATCAATTTCTGTGGATGAAAAATTGTAAAAACAGAAAAACATAACTAAACCTATATATATAATGTATAGGCTTTTAATTATTAATCTGGGGCTTTTAGACATTACGAAAGAATTAGTTCATTTTCTGAGCATCTGCCATGAAGATGGCAAGTCCCTTATCAGTAAGGGGGTGGTCGAGGAGTCCTAAGATAGCTTTAAGTGGACAAGTAGCTACATCAGCACCGGCTTCAAGACACCTTATAATATGATTAGTATGACGAATAGATGCCGCAAGGACCTGAGTGGAATATCCGTAATAACGATAGACATTA
>CAYSND010000204.1:0-3190 GCA_964432305.1 uncultured Muribaculaceae bacterium
TTTTTGCCCTGCTTCTTTAGCTTATCCATTATGCTTAGTATTTTCTCTTTAAATTCGCACCAATAAAGTAATGAAGTAAAATCTCATCATATTTATACCCCATAGAGCCCATAACTGCCGCTCCTATCTGACATAGTCCCACACCATGTCCCCATCCTGCTCCCAAAAGTGTAAACTTATTAGCCTCCTTTCTGACAATAAATGCAGAACTATAGAGGTGGGACTCCGAAAGTGCTTTCCTAATTTCAAGCTCCTTCCCAATTACCATACTCCTCTTGCTCCCCACAATCCTGATTTCATACAATCTTCCTGATACTCCCCTCTTTAAAGGGACAATATCAATAATCTCCCCAAAATCAATCCCAGTGCGTCTCCGCACTATTTCAGAGAGCTCTTTGGTGGTATATTTCACCTCCCATCTATAAAAGTTTTTAGTCTCCTGGTCATAAGTGTTCAATGCCTGCCCAAGGATCTTCTTATCGGTGGTATTGCAAAAAGAGTCCGGAGAGGAGAGGATCCATTTTTCCGCCTCAGCCTCAATGGTAAGATTGGGAGTAGGTACGGGAGTGCGGTGCCCCGGAATATCCCTTATCCCTTGCAAATAAGGGTGCGGAGCATCTTCCCAACAAGTGGAAAACTCCTCCATAACTCCACCGCAGCACTTTGAGAACCTTGTATCGCATATTTTCCCATTGTACTCCATAATTTCTCCCCAAGTCTCATTTATTGCAACACGGACTGCCTCCGTTGAAGCCCTTGTAATCCCTTGGTACCTTTGGCAATGGTCATCTGCACAAACCGTAAATTTATCATGGTCCTCACGGTCGTACCATTTTATCCTCCTATTTTCATCTTCATAAAAATTAGAATAATTGGCAGAAGATGAAATAAGATCATTGGTCTTATCCATTTGAGCCAACAACCAAGAACGGGAGATAACACTATGTGCCTTTAAAAACTCCTTTGTGGAGGTGGCACTCATTTCGGAAGAGATTACGCTGATAAGATAGTCTTCAACCCCTATCATATTGATAGCGGTGAGTTTGTGATCCTCAATAATAATCTTTAACCCTCCTTGGAACCGCTGGTCCTCTTTCCTTTCCCAGTGGAAATTAATCCCAATAGTAACATCCTTGAGTACAAACGTACTCTCAGTATAGTCGGATGGTTCAAAAAAGAGCTCATCATACATCTTTCCATCCCACTCCACCATTCCATCCTTATATTTAAAAATTTCTCCTCCTAAGACCATTTCATGTTCAAAGGAGTATTTAGAGAGAAAATCTACTCTGATTTCGGGTTCAAACATGATCCCGACGCTAACTTTAGGTTGATATGTTTTATCCATTTTGTTTATTTAGAGATATTCTTGCTTTCAATTCCCAAGTGCGAATCCTATCTTTATAAGTATTATTCGCATTCACCTTTTCAATGTCAAGGGAAGCATCGGAATTATCATCCCATCTCCTACAATTATAAACCACGTCATAAATCCTACCGATTTGGTACTCTCTTGACACCCTTAGCCCAACAGCATAATCCTCACCATATTTAGTGGTTGGGAAATTAATTGTTCTAAGCATCGGAACATAGAAACCGCGTGGAGCTCCAAGCCCATTAATACGGAGTGCATTATTTCTACCATTATCAGGAGTCCACTCTCTATGGTCGATAATTCCGGGAGGAATCATCTCCATCTTAAAGTTTGTCATCATATATGTTCCAACCACCATAGCACAATCCTGCTCATAGAAGGCATCTATAAATTTCTGTACTGTGTTTTCATCAGAATAGACATCATCAGAGTCGAGCTGAATGGCAAATTTTCCACATTTGGGGTGATGAAGGGCCACATTCCAATTACCCCCTATCGCATGGTAAGATTTATCCTGAGCCACATAGATAAGCTTAGGGTCGTGGAGATGTTTTTTAATCACATCCACAGTTCCATCATCCGAATTATCATCCACCACTATGACATTATACTTAAAATTAGTCTTTTGGGAGAGAGCTGAAGTAAGAGCATCATCTATGGTACGAATCCTATTTTTACAAGGGATAATTACAGAAGCCTCATATTCAAAAGAGTCATCACTAAACTCTATATGCTTAAAATTAGGTTCAAGATATCCACCTATGGCTTTAAGATGCTCAGTACATGCCTGTTCCATCTCTATCTGAACAGCCCTATTCTTAGGATCCACATAATCAAATATCTTCTCACCGGATTTACGGGTATCAGTCTCCACCTCATAATAGAGATATTCATTAATTCTCTCCAAATCCCCTTTCTGTGAAACTTTCAAGCGCAAATCATAAAGAGCTGCATATTTATAATCAATATTCATTCTCGATGCAGCCTCTTTAAGGGAGGAACTTCTATACATAAGAACAGAGCCAAAATCAAAATCATCTCTTAACGCCCCTAACTGATAATCGATAACCGGTGCAAAAGAACGGACTCCTCCAACTTCGCTAAAATGATCAGCATAAATCATAGCCGCACCCGTATCATCAGCTATGTTAATCATCCTCTCAAGGGCGAATAGCCCGAAGCTAAGGGAAGTAAACTTAGTATAAATGATAGAGTATTTTGTATCTGCTTTACTCGCTATTTTCTTTACTGTATCAGTAGCTTTCAACGACTTAACATCTATAACATCACATCCGAGATTACTATCAGGTTCTGAAGCCCCCTCAACCTTGAGCAGATAGATTCTGTTTACACTTTCATACTGTTTAAGATTTTTTACTGTTTCCCTGATCTGATCATTATTTTCAAAGGGAATAAAGAAATTAATAATTTTACTCATATCTCTGTTTTTAGTTTGAAAACGCTAAGATATAATTATTTTTATGATTTTGCCTATATTTGCATTACTAAAAAAATCAAAAATGACACTATTAATCATATTTTGGATAGTTTTTTATCTGCTAACACCTACCCTTGTAATCTACTTATGTGAAAAAATACCTTTTTTAGGTAAAATTGGTAGTATTTTAACACTTTATTTTATAGGAATAATAATAGGTAATCTCTTCATTTTTCCCTTCCCTGAAATGGCATCCCGACTTTCCGGTATTCAAAATGCGCTAACCTCCGTAACTATTCCATTGGCAATGCCTTTAATATTGTTTTCTTGTAACTTCAAAAGGCTCCCTGTCCGCTCTGCCACCCTCTCCCTTATTT
>CAYSND010000205.1:0-3177 GCA_964432305.1 uncultured Muribaculaceae bacterium
TAATAAAGTTCTCTTATACAACCATCTACTAATGCCTCGAGGGAGGAGATTAGCAGCTCTTCAGGTAAACCGGCGTATTTATATGCAATAGGGATTTCTGTACATGCTCCTACTATTGGGAGCTTTTCTCTTCTCCAAAGCTCTTCAACCACAACTCTAAATCTTTTTCCGGCCTCCTCTCTTTTTCCCCACTTGACAAGATCTGTTATATGATGTATCTCTTGCTGCATCTCCTTAGGAGGGACTCTGAAATTATATCCTGAAAAGGCGGCATGTCGCTGATAAAGATCTGTATTCATCGTTCCAAGCGTAGCTGTTAGCCATGCACCTTGAGGTGAAACAGTAGCCGATTTACGGATGGTTTCATCAACAATATGTATAATTGGTCTGGGTATCTCATCTCTAAAACCATCAATAAAGTAATGTGCAGTATTACATATAACACAAAGCATATCGGCTCCCCACCCTATAAGGGTATTAAGACCATCTTTTATATAATTAGTAGGATCCGGACCCTTGCCCAGCAAAAATGTTGTACGGTCAGGGGTTATCGTATTGGAATAAACTATCATTCGAGGATGCTCCTGATCATTCTCAGCTGGAGCTTTTTCAGCTAATATTCTAAGAAATTCAGCGGTTGCTGCCGGTCCCATCCCTCCGAGGACCCCTAATGTCTTCTCTGTTCGCATCAATTCTATTTTACGGTGCGAAAATAGTAAAAAGAGTGCAATTACACACAAGCTTCGTCTGAAAAACTAAAGTGCTTATTTCCGGCAATTATAATATGGTCAAGCAGTGCAATATCGAACAGTGCCGCTGCCTCCCTTAAAAGGCGTGTCTGCTTCTTATCCTGCTCTCCGGGGTAGGGGTTCCCGGAGGGGTGGTTATGGACAATAACAATAGCACTTGCAAGTTTCTCCACAGCCTTCTTTATAATTAGCCTCGTATCCATGATGGTAGCAGATACTCCTCCAACGCTTACCCTCTCCCTTCCAATGAGTTTGTTCGCTCTGTTAAGGTAGAGTACCCAACACTCTTCGTGTGGTAAATTTTTAAGTAGTGGTGCAACTATTTTTACCACGGAGTCGGAGGAGACTATCTGTGGTTTTGTATCGGGGATTTCTGATGAGACCCTACCCATTAGCTCGAATAGTGCAATAATAGTAGTAGCCTTAGTCGTCCCGATCCCTTCAGTTTCACATAACTGCTTAAGGGAGAATTTAGAGAGGGTGTTTAGAGAGTTATCTGCTCGTGCAAGTAATTTTCTTGCCAAATCTACAGCCGTCTCATTTTTACTGCCGGTTCTTAGGAGAATTGCAATAAGTTCCGAGTCTTTCAAAGATTTCGCACCATCCATCATCATTTTTTCTCTCGGTCTCTCCTCTTCTTGCCATTCTTTAATTGTTATATTTTTTGCCATGATATTATAAAAAAACTCCCCAAAGATTGGGGAGTTCTTTTATCTTATTGCGTCAAAAAGTAAAAAGATTTACAATTTATTTACATAAACTGAAATACCTGATTTTAAATTTGAAGCCTTATTAGCATGGATAACATTAATCTTAGCTAATTTGTCAATCATAGCTGAAACCTTAGGAAGCATTGCCGTAGCAGCTTCTTTATCGGTAGTATTACGAAGCGCACGGATGGCGTTTCTTGTAGTCTTTGCATAATACTTGTTATGCAATCTGCGTGTTTCGTTTTGACGATTGCGCTTTTCTGCTGATGCGTGATTTGCCATTACAATTTTTTCTTTATTATGGTAGTGGGTAGGGGAATCGAACCCCTATTGCAAGAATGAAAATCTTGAGTCCTAACCGTTAGACGAACCCACCTCGTTATTTTGGGAGTGCAAAGGTATAAATTATTTCTTAGCTTGCAAATTAATTTTCACAAAACACTCTTAATCTGCCCACTCAAAAGAGTATAAAATAGCCTCTACATGCCTGAGATAGTTGCGTTTAGGAAACTTTGGAGCATATACAAAACCTTCAAGCACTATAATGTTTTCTTGATTTTTGTCGAGAAAAGTATGAGAGACAAAAGGTCCTCCCATATAATCATTTCGAAGCTCCCAAAGTCCGCGAACCTCTGCAAATTCTCTGTTTTTATATTTTACCCAGCGGATGGAAGGGTCTAATAAGTCACTGGTTATCATATAGCTTTTATCCCTTGTTCCGGGCACATTTACTTCGAGAATTTCATTCCTCTTGGCTATGATATTAGCAAGTTCGAGATCCTTAGGTGTTTTATAAGGGAATCTATATGCAAAGAACCCCTGATTTATATATGTGGTTTCATAAGAGATCCAAATAAAATCTTTAGTCTGTTTTTTAATGGTATATCCTTTTGGGAACCATAATGAACCACCAAATTGATCCATTACTGCGTCTCTCGACTTAAACTCCGGGTATGTCTTAGCATTCCCTATTATTCTATTACGCTCAGCTTGGTCGATGGCACCTGCCATCTTATCCTTTTCCATTAAAATCTGAGTTGCTGCCTCCTCCTTTGTGGGTGCCGATATAGTAATAACTAACTGTGGAGCAGCCCAGATATCTTCTTGGTAAACTACTTTTGCAGTATCGAGCGAAGGGTTGATGTTTACAACCACAACATTACGCTGTACGAGAAAACCACCTGTAAATGAGCTTTTTGGGGCTGTATAAAGTGTGAATAGTGGTTCCCTTTGAGGTAGGTATGGAAATTCTGATGCCAATGTCGCTCTTAATGCTATACCAGGTTCACTTTCCCAATACTCTTTATCGATAACAATAAGGACATCTCCTGCTTTTCCGCTGATGCTCGGAAGGTATATTTTCCTGTTTTTAGTTTCGGTGCCACACCCTGCAACGACTAAAATCGAGATGAGAATAAGTGCAAATCTCTGTAGTTTTTTTATTTGTTTCATAATAAGCAAAGTTACTTAAATAATCTTAAAATATCATTACCGAAGGCGAGAATAATAATAGCAAATAGTAGAATCATCCCCACTATTTGAGAATACTCAAGGAATTTATCAGAAGGTTTTTTTCTCGTAATTATTTCGTAGAGTGTAAATAATATATGACCTCCGTCAAGTGCCGGTATAGGGAGAATATTAAGAACCGCAAGCATTATGGAGAGCCAGGCAGTTATTCTCCAGAAAATTTCCCAATTCCATACAGCAGGGAAAAT
>CAYSND010000206.1:0-3163 GCA_964432305.1 uncultured Muribaculaceae bacterium
TACGTGGTAGGATAGTTAAGGTAGGGATGTTTGGCGAAAAGAGGGGTAAGCGACTGATAGCTACATTACAAGACACTACGGGGAGCATCGATCTTGTCTTTTTCCAAGGGATAAAATGGATAGAAGAGAAACTCATTTTAGATAGAGAATATATAGTTTTCGGAAAGCCTACCTCTTTTAATGATTCATTCAATATAGTTCATCCTGAAATAGATCCCATAGAGAAAAATCCTATGAATTACGGAACCTCTATGATGGGGGTCTATTCGAGCACAGAGAGACTCAGGAGCAATGGGATAGGGATTCGTACTTTCACTAAATTCGAGATGACCTTTATCTCTAAATATCTCGAAATGGTACCGGAGTCTCTTCCTGAGTATATTATAAAACAGAATAGGCTCTGCTCCATCCATCAAGCTTTAAAAAACATCCATTTTCCTACTGACCAACAGGCACTTGTGCAAGCCCAGCTAAGACTCAAATTTGAAGAGTTATTCTATCTTCAACTCTCGCTGCTAAAAAAGAAGAGTGTGAGAATGAGGGAGTCGAATGGGGTTCTTATCTCCAAGGTGGGAGAATACTTTAATCTATGTTATGCCAATATTCCATACGAATTAACGAATGCTCAGAAAAGGGTGGTGAAGGAGATTAGGGGAGATTTCAAGAGTGGAAAACAGATGAACAGGCTCCTTCAGGGGGATGTCGGGAGTGGAAAGACAGTGGTCTCTCTTCTTGCGGCACTTTTAGCGGCCGACAGTGGATTCCAGTCTTGTATTATGGCACCCACAGAGGTGCTTGCAAATCAGCACTTCCACTCCGTTTCAAAAATAGTAGAGGGGAGTGGGATTCGTATTGCACTCCTTACCGGAAGCAGTAAGAAAAAAGAGAGGGAGGTCATCCATCAAGGATTACTTGACGGTTCAATTCATATCCTTTTCGGAACACATGCAGTTATTGAAGGGGTTGTTCAGTTTAAAAACCTTGGGTTCGCAGTAATTGATGAGCAACACCGTTTTGGAGTGGAGCAGAGGGCTAAACTTAGAAGCAAAGCAGATATTACCCCTCATATCTTGGTTATGACAGCTACCCCGATACCCCGCACACTTGCCATGACACTTTATGGGGATTTGGATGTCTCAATACTTGACGAGCTTCCTCCGGGGAGAAAACCTATTTTAACCACTCATCTTTCGGAGTCAGGAAGAGGGAGAATGTTCAAATTCTTAAAGCAGGAGATTAAAAAAGGGAGACAGGTATTTATTGTCTATCCTTTAATAAAAGAATCCGAAAAACTTGACTACAAGAACCTTCAAGATGGGTATGAAAATATTATCGTGGAGTTCCCTGCCCCGGAGTATATAACCGCTGTGGTACATGGGCAGCAGAAAAATGAGAACAAAGCTTACGACATGAAACTCTTTGCGGAGGGGCGGGCTCATATTTTAGTTGCAACTTCTGTAATTGAGGTGGGTGTCGATGTTCCAAATGCCTCCGTGATGGTAATTGAGAGTGCGGAGAGGTTTGGACTCTCGCAGCTTCACCAACTCCGCGGAAGGGTAGGGAGAGGTGCAGAGAAGTCTTATTGTATTTTAATGACAGGGTATAAATTAAGTAAGGAGTCGAGAGAGAGGATTGAACTCCTATGCTCTACCACAGATGGTTTTGAACTTGCTGAAGCAGATTTGAGAATGAGGGGTCCGGGGGATCTCGAAGGGACACAACAGAGTGGGCTCGCAGTCCCTCTACGTATTTCAAATCTTGCAAAGGATTCACAACTCCTTTCACTTGCCCGTAATCGTGCAAATGAGGTATTGGATTTAGACCCATTGTTGGAGAATCCTATAAATAGCCTACTAACGCTTCAGCTTGAAGTACTTAAGGGGGGAGGGGAAGAGGTAATTGATTATTCTAAAATTTCCTAATATATATTATTATGACTAAATTTATCGGTGCACATATAAGCAGTTCAGGCGGAGTGGAGAACGCTCCCCTTAATGCACACAAAATCGGAGCAACCGCCTTCGCTTTTTTTACTAAGAACCAACAACAATGGACAGCCCCTCCCCTTTCAGATAAAAGTATCTCTCTGTTTAAAGAGCGTTGTGCTGAATTAGGGTTTCCACCACATACCATTCTCCCTCACGACAGCTATCTTATAAATTTAGGCCACCCGACTCAAGAGGGACTTACTAAGTCTCGCGAGGCATTTATAGATGAGATGCTAAGATGTGAAGCTTTGGGACTTGACAGGCTTAACTTCCATCCGGGAAGCCACTTAAATGAGATTTCAGAGAGCGAATGTCTAAGGAGGATAGCTGAGTCTATAAACATTGCCCTCGATAAGAGTTCAGGGGTAATTGCCGTTTTAGAAAATACCGCCGGTCAAGGGAGCAATATGGGATATAAATTTGAACACCTGGCCGAGATAATTCATCAAGTGGAGGATAAAAGTCGTGTGGGAGTCTGTATAGATACATGCCACACCTTTACCGCAGGGTATAACCTTATCCCAAATGGAAGCGATAACTCAGCTTCTCTCTTCACCAATGAAGAGAATCCCCAAAATTTCGACACTGTCTTTTCTGATTTTGAAAGAATAATAGGTTTTAAATACCTAAGAGGGATGCACCTCAACGATAGTAAAAAAGCTCTCGGAACACGAGTTGACCGCCACGAAAGTCTTGGACAAGGGTTTATTGGGGAGGAACTCTTTAAGAGGATAATGTCAGACCCCCGCTTTGATGGAATCCCACTTGTATTAGAAACTCCTAACCCCGACCTCTGGCCCCAAGAGATAGAGCTGCTAAAATCGTGGGCAAAAAAGTAACTTTAAAAGCCTAAAAACTACTTCTAAGTCCGGTGGTTTTATTGAAAATAAGATTCCCTTCTGAGGAGTCTATATCCTTGAAGTAGTAACCGTTTCTTTCAAACTGAACAGGGATAGAGGAGTGATCATTTAGTAGTCCCGGCTCCACAAGAGCCTCTTTCACAATAAGCGAATCAGGATTTAGATAGTTTTTATAATCTTCTCCTTCTGCAATTCCACCCATATCTGACTGGGTAAAGAGTCTGTCATAAAGTCTGACTTCAACTTTCTCATAGTGATGAGCTGATACCCAATGGATAGTCCCCTTTACCGAACGCCACTCCCCTTGACCCGGTT
>CAYSND010000207.1:0-3104 GCA_964432305.1 uncultured Muribaculaceae bacterium
TTTTGAATGACTCACATGTATCAGAGGCAGCTAAAGAGGGGACAGAGTTAATTTATAGTAAAATATTATCCTATCTGAAAAGTAAAGGGGTAGCGCTTATAGATGCTAAAAATAAAGAGTTAGATACAGATTATCATGAGGCGGTAGCACAGTTTCCTGTAGCGGAAAAGAAGAAGAAAAACAAGATAATAGATATAGTGCAGAATGGATATACTCTAAATGGAAAAGTTATTCGTTATGCGAAAGTTGTTGTAGGAGTATAATATGGCAGAAAAAAGAGATTATTATGAAGTCTTAGGGGTTAGTAAGGGTTCATCGGCTGATGAGATTAAAAAGGCTTATCGGCAGATGGCTCTAAAATATCACCCCGACAGAAACCCCGGAGATGCTGCGGCTGAAGAGAAATTCAAGGAGGCAGCAGAGGCTTACGATGTATTAAGCAATCCCGATAAAAAGGCACGATACGATCAATTTGGGCACGCAGGTATGGGTGGTGCTGCAGGTGCCGGGTATGGTGGATTCTCAGGAGGTTTCACAATGGATGACATTTTTGAAAGATTCGGAGATATATTCGGAGGCTTTGGTGGAAGTTTTGGAGGTTTTAGTGGGTTCGGAGGGGGGTCTTCCCGTTCAGGTAGAAGGGTGGAGAGAGGTTCCGATATTCGCATAAAGGTGAAACTCACACTTGATGAAGTTGTCCACGGGGTAGAAAAGAAAGTAAAAATCAATAAAGCAATAACTTGTTCCCATTGTAATGGAAAAGGTGCAGCATCGGAGGCAGATATTAAAACCTGCCCCACTTGCCATGGAACAGGGATGGTAACAAGGGTGGTTCAGTCCTTCCTTGGTCAAATGCAGACCTCATCACCTTGTACAGCTTGTAATGGAACAGGAAAGGTTATTGTTAAACCTTGCTCACATTGTTCCGGGTCAGGTTTTACGAAGGGTTCGGAGGAGATCTCATTTAAGATTCCTGCAGGGGTGGCAGCCGGGATGCAGCTTACTGTACCTGAGAAGGGGAATGCAGCGAGAGGAGGAGGAATTAACGGCGATTTACTCGTTGTTATAGAGGAGGAGCAGCATCCTGAACTTCAGAGAGATGGAAACGACTTGATCTATTCGTTGTTTATCTCTATTCCTGATGCTATTCTTGGGTGTAAAGCGGACGTTCCCTCTGTGGATGGGAAGTTGAGGATAACCATAGATCCCGGTACGCAGTCAGGTAAAATGTTGAGGTTAAGAGGGAAAGGAGTTCCGGAAATTAATGGATATGGTTCAGGAGACTTATTGGTCTTCGTACAAGTATGGGTTCCGAAAAAAGTCAGCAAATCGGATAAAGAGTATCTTGAGAAACTTAAAGATTCAGCAGATTTCAAACCTCAGCCTTCAAAAGAGGATAAAAACTTCTTTGAACGCTTAAAGAAGATGTTTACCTCGTAATTTATTTTGTTATGCTTAAGTTTATTATGCTCTTCTTGCTACTTATTCCACAGAGTTATGGCAAGAAGAGTGCGCCTTTAAAAATACCCCTCTCATTATCGGGGAGCTATGGAGAACTAAGATCAGGGAGGTTTCATGCGGGACTTGATTTCAGAGTAGGTGGAGTTGTGGGGGAGAAGATCTATGCTTTCGATAATGGGTATATAAGCAGGGTAGTGGTCTCTCCTGATGGGTATGGAAATGGAGTCTATATTAAACACCCTGATGGAACCACCTCAATATATGGGCATCTTTTAGATTTTTCCCCGGAATTAAATAAACGTGTAAAACAGGAGCAGTACTCTCTAAAGTCCTTTTCTGTGGATATCTATTTTCAACCTGAAGAGTTCCCTATCTCTGCCGGAGAATTTATAGGGAGGGCTGGAAATTCCGGCTCTTCGGCTGCGCCCCACCTCCATTTTGAATTAAGAAACAGCGAAAACAGTGCTCCTTTAAATATTATTAAAAGGGGCTATTTAGACCTCAATGATAAGACTCCTCCTATTTTTCAGGGAGTTAGTTTCTATTCATATTCTGAGAGTTACAGTGTGCCTGTAATAAATTTGTTACATAACTGTAACACGGCTACCTCCTCTGTTTTAAAGCTCGGAGAGAGCTCTTTCGTAGCGATAGATGCTGTGGATAAACAGGCAGGGACAGTGGCTAAACTTGCTGTGGAGAGGTATAGGGTATTATTAGATACAACAGTAATATTCGATTTCTCAATAGATGATTACACTTATGAGGAGCAGAGTTATTTTAACTCCCTTATAGTCTATTCAGAAAAGGTGAGTTCGGGGAGGAATATGATTAAGACACTAAAGGAGCCGGGAAACAGATTTGCAGATAGGATAAAATATAATGATAATGGGTTGATACTTCTTAATGATGATGATGTTCATACTGTTAAGGTGGAGATTTATGATGTTTCAGGTAATCGCGCTATTCGTACATTTAAGGTGCAACGTGGTGAGGTAACTGCAAAGGTCTCTGCGACAGATAGTTCAAGTATGGCATCCTCAGGCGAGATTTTTGTCCCTTGGTTTTCCCCTTTTGTCTTTTTTGAAAAAGGGATTACCCTCACTCTCCCTGCCGCATCCCTCTATAGCTCCACGAATTTTACAGCTTCGGTAGATTCTAGTTATTGTTCTAACTCTTCAAATATCTACTCGGCAGTTTGGAGGCTTCATACCCCCACCATTCCTCTGCATCGGAGTGCAAAACTCTCTTTAACTGCTACCGTTCCTGATTCATTGCGAAGCAAAGCACTTATTGTCTCACTCTCTCCTTCCGGAGGATTCTCTTCCCGCGGAGGAAATTGGGAGAACGGAACTGTAACGACCACCATAAGGTCTTTTGGAACTTATTGTGTTACAATAGATACCATTGCTCCAACTATTGTTCCTAGATTTAAAAACGGAGCGGATATTACTCGTTCCGGACAACTTGTATTTACCATCAAAGATGAACTCTCCGGCATTGCCGACTACTCTGCTGAAGTAGATGGGGAGTGGATATTGGCACGATACGACCAGAAATACGATAAGCTTTGGGTGGAGATGGACCCCGCTATCGTTAAACGAGGGAAAAAGCATGAGATAATCGTGCGTGTCACTGATATAAAA
>CAYSND010000208.1:0-3102 GCA_964432305.1 uncultured Muribaculaceae bacterium
TAACGCCCTGCTCCCCGTCAACACCGCAAGCTCCACTAACACCCCGAACGCCATTGACCTCCTGCTCTCCGTCAACATTCCAAGCCCCGTTAACGCTCTGTTCCCCATTAACGCCGCAAGCCCTACTAACCCTCCGCTCTCCATTGTTCTTCCTACCCTTGAAAGAGAGTACTGCACCTAAAACAATAAGGTAGGGTGCCAGGAGGATGACTCGGATCATCTTGGTTATCACTGCTGTGTTTGCGATTGTTGCGTCAGCCATTGCATTGCCTGCCCCTACCACATGTGCCACTTCGTGCAGGGTGGAGCCGGTGTAAATTCCCATCTGTGCTCCTTCGAACCCGAAGAGACCTGAACGGTACAAGAGAGGGTAGAGAAACATTGATATTGTCCCAAAAATGACCACGGTAGAGACTGCTACTGCTGCTTTGTGAGGTTCAGATTTCAATACAGGTTCGGTGCCAAGAACTGCAGCAGCTCCGCAAATTGCACTACCGGTGGAGGTCAATATTGTCAAGTCGCGATCCATCTTCATTGCCTTACCTACAAGAAGACCAATAACTACCACTGAGGTGACAATAACCACATCTATAACAATTGCTGATGCCCCTACCTCGAAGAGCTGTGTCAGGGTGAGGCGGAAGCCATAAAAGATAATCGAAGCACGTAAAATCTCCTTTGTGCAGAAGTTTATCCCGGGCACCCAAGTTTCAGGGAGGTGGTTCCGGAGGGTATTGGCATAGATCATTCCGAGGATAATTCCAATGATAAGAGAGCTGAGCTGCAGGCGTCTGAACACCTCGAACTCTGCTATATAAAATGCTGCAAATGAGAAGAGTGCCATAAGTAAAACTCCATTTAACTTATTGGCACGAGAGTGAATCATTACAGGGTGCGTGGTCTCTTTCATTGTTGATTTATATGCCTTATTAGCACATTCGGCCACGAAAGTAGAGGATATTCTTAGAAGAGAAACGAAAGAGTTTTTTATTACCTATAACCAAAAGTTATAACCCCGCTACTCTGCGTTTTCGATAGCAAAGTTTACAAAATGCTCGGCAAGAGGGAGGAGTGGTCCGAAGCGGGAAGCAAAACGGAATTTACGATTAAAAGAGAGGCTCGGAATCTCAATAACTTTAAGAACATCCCCCTTTAATTCGCGGAAAATGGAGCGTATGGAGAGAAAGGCAAGCGAGTCGGTGTGTAAAATAAACTCCTTGATACTCTCTGTGCTGCCGAGATTCAGGATAACATTTAGTGAAGAGACCGAGAGCCCGGCTGAGGAGAGTGCCCCCTCGATAACCTCAAGCGTCCCGGAACCATGCTCCCTTAAAACCAATGGAAAAGCGGACAATTGCTCCAATGTAACCTCCTCTAAAGAGCCATATTTTCCGCGTGAGTCAGCCACCAACACTATCTCGTCATCTAAAAAATCGGAATAACGAAGCGAAGAGTTACTATGTAGCCCCTCAACTATCCCTATGTCTATACTGTTTCCTAAAAGAGCTGCCTCGATGCTCTGTGAGTTACCATCGATTAAAGTAAGTTTCACATCGGGATAACGACGGAAAAAGAGTGCAAGAAGGGATGGTAGCACGTATTGACCAATGGTGGTACTTGCCCCTATTTTAAGCTCCCCTGAAAACTTACGGCTCAGTTGGTTCATCTCAAATTCTAAAAAACCATATTTGTCGAGGATCTCCACAGCATGGGAGAGAAAAAGCTCACCCGCAGGGGTTAAAGACATGGTGGTGGAGCTCCGCTCGAAAAGACGTACACCATACTGCTCTTCTAATTCCTTTATGTGGTTGCTTACGGCAGGCTGGGTAATATATAACTCCGCTGCAGCCTTAGTAAAACTAAGGTTCTTTGCTACCGCAACAAAAACTTTAAGACGATAATCAGACATGACTACAAAATTACAAAACTTTTTGGGCTATATTTGTAAATTAAACAATTATTCAAATTAAATATGAGAAGACTATTTTCAATTTTAGCCCTATTGGTTTTTGGACTCTCTATTTCTTTCGCCCAAGACCTTACATTAAAAGACATTTATACCTCCGGTAAATACGCCCAAAGAGGAATCCGCTCCGTAAGATGGATGAGTGACGGTCTCTGTTACTCTTCGCTTGAGGCAGCTAAAGAGGTTAAAGGTCGCGACTTAGTTTCATATAACCCTAAAACAGGGGAGAGTAAGACAATAATTTCTGCCTCCGCACTAATCCCCTCCGGAGCATCTGCACCTCTGCTTATCGAAGATTACGAACTCTCTTCAGACAATACCAAGGCTCTGATCTTCACAAATTCCAAAAGAGTTTGGAGGCTCAATACAAGGGGAGACTACTGGGTTTTTAACTTGGGAAGTGGGGAGTTAAAAAAGTTAGGACAAGGGTTGGAAAAGTTGGTGGGGAGTTATGAACCTTCTCGTATGATGTATGCAAAGCTCTCTCCGCAAGGGGACAAAGTGGGGTTCGTCTATTTCAACAATATCTTCGTTGAGGAGATCTCCACAGGGGTGATTCAGCAGCTTACCTTCGATGGAAGCGACAGAATAATAAATGGTAACTTCGACTGGGTTTATGAAGAGGAGCTGCATATCCACGATGGTTGGAGATGGAGCCCTGACGGAAAGAGAATTGCCTATTGGCAGTTTGACACCGAAGGGACAGGGGTCTTCTATATGATTAACAATATTGACTCTCTCTACTCTTCGATTATCCCTTTCCCCTACCCAAAAGCAGGGACTCCAAACTCCGCAGCAAGAGGTGGTGTAGTGGAACTTGCCACCGCCCAAACACGTTGGATAGACCTTCCTGGCGACCCTCGAAACCACTACTTGGCAAGAATGGATTTCATCCCTAACTCCAATGAGATAATGATTCAGCAGCTCAACCGATTACAGAATACAAACCGTCTCTTCGTGGTCGATGCCTCTACTCTTAATATGACCAATATCCTGACCGAAACCGATGAGGCTTTCCTCGATATTCATGACAATATCGTCTGGCTTAACGGAGAAAAGTATTTCACTTGGACAAGCGAAAAGAGCGGTTGGCGACACCTTTATAAAGTTTCAAGGGACGGAAAAGAGTGGACACC
>CAYSND010000209.1:0-899 GCA_964432305.1 uncultured Muribaculaceae bacterium
CCGTGTTTAAAATCAGGAGTGCTCATTATATACTCGACAGCAGACATTATTGCTGCAACCCCTGCCTTGTCATCTGCTCCGAGCAGAGTAGTACCATCCGTGGTAATTATTGTATTGCCTTTGTATTTAAGGAGTTCAGGGAACTCTTCCACTTTTAGCGAGACTCCTTTTTCGGTAGAAATGGTGATGTCACCACCATTGTAATTTGGGAAGATTTGAGGTTTAATATTGGCTCCGGAAGCATCAGGAGAGGTATCCACATGTGCTATAAATCCAATCGGAGGCACTTCACTTGAAATGTTTGAAGGGATGCTCCCCATTACATACCCGTTTTCATCGCAGGAGGCATCAGAGACTCCCAACTCCTTTAACTCCTTGACTAATTGTTCTAAGAGAGCAAACTGTTTATTAGTGCTCGGCTGACTTTTTGAATCCGGGTCTGAGGCAGTGTCATAAGAGACATACCTTAAAAATTTATCTAAAATTGGTTCCATAATCATATTAATTAATTTGCTTTTTTGCCCTTAGTGAGTCCCAAATGAGATACCCTATAATAGATATGTATGCAAATATAGCAATCCATTGTGCCTGAGGAGAGGTTTGCCATGTGGTGTTCACAAGATTAATTCCTGCAAATCTCAAAATAGCTGCTACTACACCCATTAATGCACCACCGGCTATAAATCCTGAAGCGAGGAGGGTTCCTTTCTCCTTCCTTGCGTTGTTAAGAGCTTCGTCTTTACTTCTTGTGCTAACAAACCATGCAACAGCTCCTCCTATTAAGAGGGGGAGGTTGAGGTCAATAGGGATAAACATTCCGAGAGAGAATGCAAGTGCGGGGACTTTAAACAATGTCAGAAGAAGGGCAATTATTGCTCCTATGCCGTAAAGGAGCCAAG
>CAYSND010000209.1:909-3072 GCA_964432305.1 uncultured Muribaculaceae bacterium
TGCATTTGCCTGAGGTGCTACAAGAGCCCCCTCCCCTGTAAACCCGTAAGTTTTATTTAGAACGAGCATCACACCGCCAACAGTAGCTGCTGCTACCAAGGTGCCGAGGAACTTCCATGATTCCTGCTTTTTTGGTGTGCTACCGAGCCAATATCCGACTTTTAGGTCAGTTATAAAGGCTCCCGATACAGCAAGTGCTGTGCAGACCACCCCCCCTATAATCAGTGCTGCGGTCATTCCGGCAGTCCCTTTAAGTCCGCAAGCGACCAAAATTACCGAGGCGAGTATTAGTGTCATCAGAGTCATCCCACTCACAGGGTTTGTTCCGACAATAGCTATTGCATTTGCAGCTACTGTGGTGAAGAGAAAAGCTATGACAGCCACCACAAGCAGGGCAACAACAGCAAGCCAGAGGTTCTGAATAACCCCGAAATAGAAGAAAACAAATGTTACTGCAAGAGTTACAAGTATCCCTATGGCAATGATTTTCATAGAGAGGTCACGCTGGGTTCTAATCTCTTCCTTCTTGGCAGTATCCCCTTTCTTCCCTTTTAACTCTTTGGCTGCGAGAGAGAAAGCCGACTTGATAATGCCGGAAGATTTGATAATACCGATAACTCCGGCAGTGGCAATTCCTCCGATACCTATATGCCTTGCATAGGTGGTAAAGATTTTTTCGGGAGACATCGAGCCGACTGTGGCTGTAAGTCCTGTGTTCATTAAGTCGATAACTTCAGGACCCCAAATCATATTCATAAGGGGGATTATTACAAGCCAGATAAGGAAAGAACCACAACAGATAATAAAGGCATATTTTAGACCAATAATATATCCCAATCCAAGCACTGCGGCACCTACATTGACTTTAAGGAGCACTTTTGCTTTATCTGCTACAGCCTCCCCCCAAGGTAGTACCCTCGTGGTAAAGGTTTCTGCCCAAAGCCCGAAAGTGGAGACTACAAAGTCGTAAGCTCCTCCAATAAGACCGCTAATTAGCAGTAGTTTAGCCCCTTTTCCTCCGGTCTCCCCACTTATGAGTACTTGTGTGGTGGCGGTAGCCTCAGGGAAGGGGTAATGTCCATGCATCTCCTTTACGAAATACTTTCTAAAAGGGATTAAGAAGAGTATGCCGAGTATCCCACCAAGTAGGGAGCTAAAAAAGACCTTAGTGAAATTAACCGTTAGTTCGGGATATTTATCTTGTAATATATATAGTGCGGGGAGAGTGAAAATAGCCCCGGCGACTATGGCTCCGGAACAGGCTCCGATAGATTGGATTATGACATTTTCCCCAAGTGCATTTTTCCTTTTTAAGGCTCCGGAGAGACCGACTGCTATAATGGCAATGGGGATAGCTGCTTCAAATACTTGCCCTACTTTAAGTCCTAAATAAGCGGCTGCTGCCGAGAAGATGATTGTCATTATAATACCCATCGTAACAGACCACCCGGTTACTTCAGGATAGGTTTTGTGAGGGGACATTATCGGGGAATACTCCTCCCCCGGTTTAAGCTTTCTGTAAGCGTTTTCGGGTAACCCTTTGGGTTTGGTTTCAGATTTTTCCATCAGTTATATGTTTTATTAGATAGTAAGACAAAGATAATTGTTTTTTTCAAAAATATTTGGAGATAATAAAAAAGTGGCTATCTTTGCAGCCCGTTTTGAAAGACGGAACAGTTCATTGACATAATGAGAGAGATAACGAGGTAGAAAAAAATATAAGAGTTAGTCTGTAATTTGTTTATTAAATTAGGGACTACAATTTCAAGAGAAAAAACATAATTCATATTAGAGAAGTTACAAAGGGCGAACAGAGGATGCCTTGGCTTCTGACGGCGATGAAGGACGTGGTAAGCTGCGAAAAGCGGCGGGGATCTGCAAACAAGAATTGATCCGCTGATATCCGAATGGGGCAACCCGTATGACTGAAGGTCATACACATCTGCGAAGATGAGCGAACGCAGGGAACTGAAACATCTTAGTACCTGCAGGAAAAGAAAGAAAATCGATTTCCCGAGTAGTGGCGAGCGAAACGGAAATAGCCTAAACCGTTATTGTTTTGGCAATAGCGGGGTTGTAGGAGTCACAATACCTTTTAGTTCAATAAAGCGGAACGATCTGGAAAGTTCGATCACAGAGGGTGATAATCCCGTACGCGTAGCA
>CAYSND010000210.1:0-995 GCA_964432305.1 uncultured Muribaculaceae bacterium
CTCAGTTGGCGATCCGACCATAGCGGTGGGAGGGCCGGCATTAATAGGTAAACAAATTTCTGGTATATAAGCAATTAAACATTTTTTAATCATGAAAATTACAAGTAAAGTTATTAAAGGTTACTCCGTTCAATGTGAGAACGTGGAGAATAATCTAAGAACTCAAATGACAGGAGAGTTCGACAGCGAGAAGAAACTTCTTTCAGCTATTGCAACAATTAACAAATCGAGTGTGAAAGATGCAGGTCCGGTTAATATGTGTAATTTCTCTTACAACATTGGAGGCAATAAAACAGTATCTGTGTCAACGAACAGCACTATCAGCACAGCTGAAGCGGCTGTAATATTCGATACTGTGCTATCGCAGTTAGTTGAGATGATTGCAGCAGATAAAGTAGCAGGAGACATATATCAACCAGCAATTATAAAGGAGGCTTAATCATGAAGAGAATAGAATTAAGGACCTTGAGACAGGCGCTTGAGAACCTAACTTTTTCCGAGTTCTCAGATAGCATTGCAGCGGTCCTACTCGACAATCTTACAGCGATAGTTCCCGTGGATGACGAGATGACTAAGATTGTTGAAATCGCGCAAAAGGCCTTTTTTACAGAAGAGTACAAAGAAGCCTCTAAGAAATACGAAGAAGCTGCACAGAAGTATAACTCTGCACCTGAAGCGGAAAGACAAGAACTATATGCAGAAGTCACAGAAGCGGAAAAGGCACTCAGAGAGAGTTGTAAAAGTTGGTTTGATAAATATCAAAACTTTATTGTGCAAAAGCAGAACGAGGAGGTCAAAGTTTCTTTAAAGAAATTTACTAACAAGGAGAAGTTTCAACAACAGCTGCTTGCATTCGCTAAGTCTGCTAAGGATAAACGCATTACAGCATCTATGTTAATGCCGTTTAATGCTTTGATTAAGGATGCAAGCGTACCGTCAGAGCTGGACGAGAAAGCAATTTTAAACGAAATTGAAAACTTAAAAATTGGTAAAAA
>CAYSND010000210.1:1005-3065 GCA_964432305.1 uncultured Muribaculaceae bacterium
TAAACCCTTTAGTATCATTCTCTTATGAACCAGGAAGTACAATGAAAACATTTACATATATGGCTGCGATGGAAGAAGGTGTGTATGATGGTAATGCGACTTTTAAATCTGGTTCAATAAAAATTGGTAAAAATGAAAGTTAGAAACTCTGCAGCTAAGGAGTTTGGGTTATTCCTTGTCGCAATAATAGCTATATTGAATATTATTAATTCAATCGCGTTCCTACCTGGAGCATTATGCATTATCGGTGTAGTAACTTCTGTTTTTGTGATTTACGTGGATTTCGCTATGTATAAATTCTATTCCGGGAATTCTAAATTAATTAATAAACTACTAAAACTCTGACATGTCTCTATATAGCATAATAACGAAGATAGCACTAACGGCCAAGTCTCCATTTGCTTGGATTTTGGCTGTTCTGAGCTATCTATCTCCTCTGGCAGGAGTATATTATCTCTTACTTATAATAGTATTGGCGGATCTGATTACAGGTTTGTTTGCATCACACAAGAAGAGGATTCCGCGCAGCAGTAAGCGATTCCGTAGAAGTTTCGCGAAGTTATTATGCTATGTAGGGCTGATTTACCTCTTTTTTGAGTTTGAGTGCAAGTTGGGTATTGAGGATATTGTTTGTACTTATAAGGTTATTACAGGGTTTATTTTCTCCGCTGAGATAATCTCTATTGCAGAGAACATGGCAGTAATAACCGAGCAACCTATATTCCTCAAGATAGTGCGATTAATAAGAGGTAAAGCAGAGGAAAAAGATAAAGTAATATCAGAAATATTAAAGGAGAAAAATGAGTAATTATAGACCAAAATACTTTAAGTTGTACGAGCTATTACCACCTGATTTATATAGAGATGAATATCAAGGATGGATGCTTTTTGATGAGAAACTTCTTATCACATTAGATGTAATAAGAGAGATAATTGGAGAATGTTTAATATGCAATACTTGGTTCCAGAACGGAAACAGGAGAGCATCAGGTTATCGATTGCCGGAGAGTGCTGTCGGAGCGAAGTTCTCACAGCACAAGCAAGGTAAAGCTGCGGATCTGTTATGTGCGAAGTACACTGCCGAGCAGATGCGGAAGATGATTGCTGATAATGCAGATAGACTTCCTTATCCTATCAGGATAGAGAGAGGTGTTTCTTGGCTACATATTGACACGAAAGGAGGAAAGGATAAGATTACATATTTTAATGCAAAATGAAAAAATACTTAATAATATTAATAGCAGCTCTTGCTGCTTGTTTGTTTGTCGCGCTAAAGTGGGTGAACAATTTAGAGATAGAAAACACAAGATTGAGCGGTAACCAACTTACTCTATTGAGTAAGTCAGAGATGTGGGAGAATAGATACAATCAGTCTCTTGCGAGTGTGCAGAAGTTAGAACTAACTGCAGAAGAATTAAGGCAAAGCCGAGAGAGTTATGTTAATCTCTGTAATGAATTAGGAGTTAAGATTAAGAGATTACAGAGTGCATCTCGAGCAGAGTTAGCAACTAATATTAATGTTACTGCTCCTGTTAGAGATACAATTATTCAGAGAGATACGATAGAGGTTGCAAAGGCGTTCTCCTGGAGCGATAGTTGGACTAACATATCCGGTATAATCCGGGATAGCGTTGAGATTAATTATAGATCGATCGATACATTAGAGCAGATAGTATATAGAGTTCCTAAGAAGTTTTTGTTTTTTAGATTTGGGACAAAAGCGATAAAGCAAACTATTAAGTCTAACAATCCTAATAATAGAATTATATTTACAGAGTACATAGAGTTGAGAAAATAACAACTTTGTTTCATTGCTTAAATATTGAATACCCTCTACAAATGTATGTAGGGGGTATTTTGTTTATTTGTTAACAAAATGTTAAATATTTTGATTAATCTATTAGAATATTCAAAATAAATTGTATCTTTGTATTTGATATAAGAAGAAGACTTAAGGAACAAAAGTCAACTCCTTTTAGAAATACCAAAAAATCGGTATACCGATTTTAGTTTTAAGTTAAATCGGAGTCAACTTCCATCAGTTTTAAGACTAAAGTAGT
>CAYSND010000211.1:0-3053 GCA_964432305.1 uncultured Muribaculaceae bacterium
TGGTGAATGAGACAGGGAGCGAGGCCAGAGAACAAGTGGTGATATAATCGGTAACGGAGGTGGTGAATGAGTCGGGGACTGGAGCGGGGAAAGAATAGGTGATTTAGAACAGGAGCTAGGCTGGGGAAGGAGAAATGAACGAGTCAGTGAAAGGAGGGGGAAAATAATCGGGGTAATCGGTAACTTTACACACCCGGAATCCCAGATATAAAGGATTTACTGACTTACAAGGGGCAACGGCAATTTTACGTTGGATGATTTTGGAAACTATAGAGCGTATAAAATCACATTTTATATCAACCAGACTATCAGGCAGATGCATTGCCGTTGCTCAGAATCTCAAGTATAATGGATTTATTGATTTACAAGTAATAACTGGTAGGGTATGCAAGCGATGAAAAAATATGTTTATAGAGTTAAGGAACTTGGTGAGCGAAGTGTCGAACCTTTCATATTATCTTTAGGGTTGGGATTGCGGGTCAAGCCCACAATGACATCAGCGCTTTTAATGTAATTATGTCTGATTATCAAGCAGATGTATTTCCGTTATTCAGAATGATATTAGAGCGGATTATCAGACAGATACGCCATTGCTCAGAATTAGGCAAAGTTATTTCCCCAGCTATTATGGAATATAGTGAATTAGTTATTTGTGAAAACAAAATCTTTTTTATACTTTCGCAATTGTTGTTAAACTTAATTGGAGGAGGAGGAGATGGAGTCAAAGCACTATTATCATGTATGCCTGAAATCTTCAGGTGTTATTTTTAGAGTAGAAGAGGATTATATTCAAGGAATTAACAGATTATTCTTAGCAGTAAAAAGAAATGATTGTGAAATTGTAGCCTATTCGGTTATGTCAAATCATATTCACTTCGTTCTTTATTGCCATTGCCCAAAAGCAGTTATTGCATCTTTTAAAAATAGTTATACTAAATGGTTTAACAATAAGTATTTGCGGAAAAATGAGTTAATGAAATTATCCACTAAACCAATCTTATTGTTTGATAGTAATTTCATCCTTTCTACCATTAATTATATTCATAGAAATGCTGTACATCATAATATAGTAGAATACCCTACTCAATACCCCTTTAATTCTGCAAGATATTATTATGCTGATATAACCAACAGGGTTCCGAGCGGAGAACATATTGTTAAATGGAGGGAAAAAGGAAAACATGTTTCAAATCGTGATATAGTAAGATTTAAGGATATTACTCTGAATAATGAAGGGGTGTTATCCGTATGGAAATATCTTTCGATAAGAAGGGGAGAAAGTTTTTTTAAGTCTATCCGAAGTTATGCCTATCATTTAAATAAACCCTTACAGGAAGAAAAAGCTCAGTTTGAAAATCAAGAGATAGAAGCCCTTTATAACTCTCCGGAATTAGAAAATAAAACTCGTAGAACCTCGGATATAGAGGTATGTAAGTTTATAGATACCACTTTGTTAAAGCGGAACATCAGATATACCCAACTGCCGGATAAGGAAAAGTCAAATTTGGCGGATATACTTGCCAAAAAGCTATGGTGCAATAAATCTCAGATAGAGAGGTGCTTATATTAAACCACCCTACTCGTATAAAGGTCTCCAATAGGGGTATTTGGGTTCTGTGGTGAGGAGTTCGGGGTGGAAAATTTCAATAAGGGCATTGAGGACTGAGTCGGGACGGATGGTTAAGTCTTCGAAATAGGTATTGTTGTCTGCATCGGAGCCGAATATTTTTCTGTTTCTAAATGGGAGAAACTTTTCATAAGGGGTATATTCTCCTCGTAGAGTATTGTATGAGTAGTTAGTTACACCACTCGGTGCGGAGTAGGTAATAAGCCAATAGTCGGCATTAATCCCCTTCTCTAAGACTGTTTCAAATGAGAGGGAGGCACTTCCACTCCCTTTTAGCCCCTTGAATAGGTAATCGGCACCTGCATCTTTGAGGAGATTCGCCATAAAACTCTCTCCTGCGGGGAGAAACCAGGTGGGACCATATTTTTTTTCTACCAAGACAGAAGGTCGGGAGGTGGAAGTGGTTGCTAAAGCACGAAGTTCGTTATAACTCCTCTCCACTTCATTAAAAAGGGAGTCGGCAACAGCCTCTTTTCCTAACAACAATCCGTAAAACTTTATCCATTCGGTACGCCCAAGTGGAGTATTCTCCATATAATCAGCAGCCTCTATAATCGGGATACCGATTTTTTCTGCTGCCCCGTACCCTGCATTTTCAAATGGCGAGGCTATAATTACCCCCCCTTTTATTTCGATTATTTTCTCGATATTAGGGGCTGAGGAGCTTCCGACATCAGCTATCCTCCCCGATGAAATCCCCTCTTGTATAGATTTAGAGGAGATATACTGAGGTTCGCAGACCCCTATTATCTTCTCCCCTGCACCAAGTTTTTCTATAATGGAGGTGTGGACAGATGTATAAACAATAATATTCTCTAAGGGTGTTCTGATAATAGTCCCCTTTGGGAGCTTGTCGGGAAGAGGGGTTCCTCTCTCCACTAAAATATATCTCTGAAGCAATCTCCCTTTTCTCCATGGATTTTTTATCTCCACAGTGGTATAGTCATCATAGGTTTTAATAACATAACCGACAGCATACTCATTAGCAGAAGTAGCAGAGTTTGTAGCCTCTCTTCGGCTCCCGCAAGAGGAGCCGAAGATGACTACGGAAAAAATCATAAATATGGTGAATCGCTTCATCATTATCTGTTTCTAAGGAAGTATGCCCCCATAGGGTTAATCCCTCCTGTGTCGAATTTATCTAACTTTACCCCCTTAGAGCTAAAGACATACATATCTCCGTTATTTACATAATCGGAAGTACCGATATAGATGTTTCTACTTACGGGATCTGCTGAGATGCAGCAAGGTGCGGAGATCACGGTTCCATCTGTAATGAAGTTACCCAAAACTTTATCGGTACGGGTGTCAAACATTTTATAGTCTATAGATTTGACTTTAAAGTTTTCGTACTCCACATTTACAAAGTAAAGGGTGTCACCTGCTCCCATAGAGATAAAGGAGGCAGATACTTCAGGAATCTTGG
>CAYSND010000212.1:0-3037 GCA_964432305.1 uncultured Muribaculaceae bacterium
TTTCTTTCAACAGGCTGAATTATCGGTTCCATAAACTTTATTTCTAATAATCTCTGTCCATTGTTTAGGAGATCCTCCCGCTTTGAGAGTCTCTATCGTAATAGGTTCTCGTATATAAAACTCAAAGTTACGTTTTTTTTGTTTAAACATTTCACCTGGTAAGAGGAATGTCTCTATATTGAATTTGATTTTTAATAATTTCCTTAGTTTTGCAACCCTATAAAAACGCATGGAATTTCTCCCCTCAAAATAGATAGGTACTATATCCCTATCATGTTCAATAGCCTTTGTTACGAAAGTCTTTTTCCATTCTAAATCAGAGACTTTGCCCTTTATTAGTCTCGAGCAAAGACCGGCAGGGAAATAGACAATCGGAGCATCAGAGGCAAAGGTTTCATTAAATGCGAAGGCGTAGCTATGTCCCATTTTTCCATATTTATCTACAGGGACAAATAGCGACTGTAGAGGTTTTATGTTCATTAAGAGGTCGTTGGTAAATGTCTTTACATTCCCAAATAGAGAGCCGATATACGAAAGGTAAATAAGCCCATCAAGCCCACCAAGGGGGTGATTTGAGACAAAAAGGTATTTTCTACTACTGTCAAAAGTGTAACTATTATGCGCAGTATATGTCACCCCATACAATTCAAGGGCTTTGTTTACAAATTCAACCCCTTGATACTCTTTTCCGAGAGAGAGCACATTATTTATATCATCCTGGTGGATGATTTTTTTTACTAAGTTTATTATAAATTTAGGAATTTTCCTTTTTGTTTTTTGAGCAAACACCTCCTTTACATCAATTTGAAGGGTATTGTCGTTATAATCCATATCAATTTTATTAATAATGGACAAAGTTAATGAAATAAAAAGTAAATTTGCTGAAATATTGTACTACCATGAAAGTTATAAACCTTGGAGAGAGCAACTCACTCTTAAACCATTTTATTAATGAGATCCGCGATCACTCTATCCAGAAAGATCAAATGAGATTTCGTAAAAATCTTGAAAGAATAGGGGAAATTTTTGCTTACGAGATTAGCAAGAAACTAAAGTATAAGCAGATTCAAGTCCACACTCCACTTGGGATAGCAGAAAGCAGCATGTTAGAGAACGAGATAGTTCTTGCTACTATCCTTCGCGCCGGGCTCCCACTTCATGAAGGGTTGCTAAATTATTTTGATAAAGCACAAAATGCCTTTGTAGCAGCCTATAGAAAATATGGGAAGGACAATAAATTCGAAATTCAAATCGAGTATGCCTCTTCACCCTCGATAGAGGGGAAAATTCTTATCCTTGCAGATCCGATGTTAGCTACAGGTGCTTCAGTGGTTTTGACTGTCCAACGGTTATTTGCAGAGGGAGAGCCTTTACATACCCATATTGTCTGCCCGATAGCAAGTGCTTATGGTGTGGAATACCTCTCTAAACACCTTTCACATAAGAAAACTACCCTTTGGGTGGCAGCTATAGATGAAGAGCTCACAAATAAATCCTATATTGTCCCGGGGTTAGGAGACGCAGGAGATCTTGCCTACGGGAGTAAACTATAACTCTTTACGAAGTCGGGCTATAGGGATATTAAGCTGCTCTCTATATTTTGCAACTGTGCGACGTGCAACTTTATACCCTTTATCAGATAAAACGGAGACTAACTCTTCATCAGTCAGTGGTTTTTGTTTGTTTTCCACCTCCACACTCTCCATTAATACCTTTTTAATCTCTCTTGTGGAGACCTCCTCCCCTGATTCTGTCATTAACCCTTCCGAGAAGAAGTATTTCAAAGGATAGATCCCAAAATGTGTCTGAATATATTTGCAGTTTACAACCCTCGAAATAGTGGAGATATCGAGTCCTGTCTTTTCAGCAATGTTTTTTAGAACCATAGGTTTGAGTTTAGTCTCATCCCCCTCCATAAAGAACTCCCTTTGAAATTCTATTATGGCATTCATTGTATTTTGAAGGGTATTATGTCGCTGTTTTATTGCCTCCACAAACCATTTTGCAGAGTCAAGTTTTTGTTTGACGAAGGTTGCAGCCTCTTTTCCTGCACGAGACGAAGAGTTTGCGGAGCTAATTAAAAGATCTGCATATCTTCTATTGACACGAAGTTCCGGTATGGAAAATTTAGGCATTGTCATAAGAAACTCACCATCTTTTATCTCAAGAATAAAGTCAGGAACCACCTGCTGTGCCTGCTCAATATATGAGTCATCTATCTGTCCACCAGGACGGGGGTTAAGATGAACTATCTCATCAATAGCCTCTTTCAACTCATTTTCAGAGATATTAAGCTTGGTCATTATTTTTGAGTAGTGCTTTTTAGAGAACTCTGTAAAACAATTAGCCAAAATCCTTTCAGCATTGACTTTTGAGGGGGTGCTAAGGTTAGTTCTTATCTGAAGAAGCAGACACTCTTGTAGATTTCTTGCCCCTATTCCCACAGGCTCAAACTGTTGAATGATTTTAAGAATCTCCTCTGTCTCTTCCGGAGTGGTCTCTATTCCTTGGCGGAACGCAATATCGTCCGAAAGAGACTCTATATCCCTTCTTAGATACCCGTCATCGTCGAGGCTTCCAATAATAAACTGGGCTATTGACCTTTTGCGCTCATCAAGCCTATGGTACCCTAACTGCATAATAAGGGATTGATGAAAACTCTCTTTAACTGAAAATGTATTATATTGGGGCTGTAACTCTTTCCCTTGATTGTTTACATAGAGTTTATATGAGGGGGTAGGGTCATCAGAAGAGTAATCACTAAGTGAGACAGTTTTGGGAGCATCGTCAATATCGGAATCCCCTTCGGAGACTTCGTCCAATACCGGATTCTCCTCAAGCTCTTTTTTTATACGCTGCTCAAGTTCGAGTGTAGGGAGCTCCAATAACTTAATGGTCTGTATTTGAAGAGGGGAGAGCCCTTGTTGTAGTTTCTGATGTAATCCTTGCTTTAACATACTGCAAAGATAGGTTTTTTATTTATAATAAAGTTCTCTTATACAACCATCTACTAATGCCTCGAGGGAGGAGATTAGCA
>CAYSND010000213.1:0-3033 GCA_964432305.1 uncultured Muribaculaceae bacterium
GTATACCAGTTGATTACTAACTTTGAAACTGGCGCAACTTTCGGGGGGCATGTCAGATAGGGTACACAACAGTCAGAGTAAACTTCAATCATCTACTTAATTTTATTAAAACTTTATTCTAAACTTGCTATATAATTACGTTTAATCCATATACCTACTTGTCTACGCAAAGTGATGGATATGCTCTTTCAATAAATTGGTATATTCCATTTGCCATGTTCAAATCATTATCTTCTTTGGATAAATTGGTACATCCAACCCTTCTAATGAAATCGTAATCATTGCTCCCAATAACTGAGGTTTCTCCTATAGTTTTGAGATAGACCGCAACAGTTTTTTTTGATACTTTACCTTTGCCTTGATTAACTATTTCGTCTATAGCCTGATAACATTCCTCTTGTGTCTTAATTTTATACACTTCCTCAATATTTTTGTAAAAAGAATTTCCAAACATAATTACCGGCTTTTCTCTTAATATTGCTTCCCACCCCGCCGATCCATTAATTGTAGCTATGGCAACCGAATCATCAATAAGTTTTGTTGAGGGTATATTGTGTTTGATAATCCTTACGTTATGCAATCCATTTATTGCATCATAATACCTTTTACTTCTTGAATCACTAACATAATCGTGTCTCCCAGTAGACATCCAATAAGCGGGATGTTCTTTAACGTAAAGCTTGATATTTTCAGGTAGGCATGAAGAAATCATGTGAATTGCTAGTTCCTGCCGACTATAAATCTGGGCATTAGGCAAAGTTGAAGCTTCAGGTTGTAGATGCAATGGGAAGTATATATAATTCTCACCGATAACCGGGTCTTTTTCTAACCTTTCTACATACTTTAAAAGCTTTTTCTGGTCACTTTTTATACGAAGGAATTTATATATCTTATTCATCAAAGTGCGGTAGCGCTTCTGCGAAAAACAATGACTCTGAAGATTCTGATGCAACAACAGTTCCTACATTTTTGTTATCTAAAGAATAATTTTCTAAATAAATTTTTAAACTTTCATCCAGACCAATTTCTTCTATACCACTCCCCGCGTAATAATTGAGATTATATTTATACCTCTCATCAAACCCCGCATAAATAGATTCAAGGTCCACAGTAAAATACATGTTAGGCCGTTCACCAGAAACAACCGGAAGCATTTGACATATGACTGTTGGTATGTTGTAAGCTCTGCATAACGAATAAATCATATACTCGCTTGCAGAATGAGGGATGTCAGAAATAATAAATAGGTCTATATTGTTTCTAATTATATAATCATTCCAATATATCAAAAAATCGAAATACATTTGCCTTATTTTAGCATATGAATCGCCCGTTTCCAAGGTGCTTCTCCACCTGTAAATTAGTTCCATTTCAGCAAACATGCTCTTGTTCATTTCTTCGACAATCCTTCCATCAAGAGGCAGTTTACCCTCTAGGTCGAAACTATTCTTATCTACGTTGCCGTCTAAATATAACCCCGTTGAATCAATGCTAGTATTTAGTTTCTGATCTTTATGATCTATATATGTATATGTAATATGGCTAGCTCGCAACTTTTGAGCCAGTGTTTCTAATCCTATATTATTGGGACTTGGGTACCAATGACATAATATTTTCATCGTCGACCATCTCCTTCTGCAAATTATTCGTTTCCAACACTTTTCTAAAGAAACTTTCGTAATATAACCACGGATCTTCTACTGTCCTAATATATTTTTCACATAACATATTTATTAACTGTTGTCGCTTTGGCTCATTCCACCACTCTTCTATTTTTGAATAATTTCTATTAAGGAAGCGTGCCGCTTCTTTTGGGTCTGTATATGCAATGCCTAGCTCTATCAATTTATTGAAATCTTGATAAAAGCCTTTTGTAAATAACTCTGTCCCGGTATTGTTTATAATAATTGTCGGTTTGTTGACGAGGAGAGCTTCCATGAAGGTGTTCCCAAAGTATGTAACTACTACAGTTCTTGATTTAGCTACGCTTTCCAAAAAGCTCAATTTCAAGTTATCCCTGCTAAGGCAAGAGAACTTGGCATTTATGTCCTTATAAACACCTGTGTTAAGTTCCCCTGGATATTGTCTATAAGTAACTTTGTTCAATAGATTGCCATCTAGCGATTCTAGAAACTCTCGCATACAATTTTCGTCATGCAGAAAATAGAATCCCACAAAAATGCTATTTGGAAATAGCCTAGTATATGCCTGTGGTATTAATATAGCATCTTTCTCTCCAGATTTTTTAAAATGAATATTAGAGTATTTCAGCGAAGGCAGAGGTTGCATTTTCCCCCTTCCCCAACCCCAAGTAATGAAATATTGGGAAACTCTTTTTTCTAACCAGTCAAAGCAACTATAAACAGGTGAATTGGCTGCATGCTGTAGCCCCAATAGCATAGCACCCTTACGTTTTTCATGTATGACCCAGATTGCAAAATCATGATAAATTTGCCAGGCCCCTTGCGTTACGATTAAAGCAGGGGTAATTCTTCTATAAATTTTCGCTTTCTTCTTTGCCTGATTAAATCCCTCTAAGAACGCGATTGGCATATCTCGAAAGACCATTTTTTTAATAAAACTATCGAAGGAATTGCCTTTGATGTTCTTCTCCATCTCCTCTCTCTTTCTATAATTAGCCTTTGCGCTAATTTTATTGCTACTCTTAAAACTAATATTTGCTATATCATAACTCGAGATGCTCCTCAGCTTTTCTATGTTTTTATTGTTAGCGTTGGTATTTGCAAATACGATATAATTAGATTTTGACTTAGTTATGCCCTCAATCTTTCTTCTTACTATGGTATTTTTAATTTGTGTACGAACAATCTGTGCTAACCGACACTTTTTACCCCTGTACGTAATCTCGATTGGCCACAATTTGTTAAACGATTTCTTTCTCTTCAAACCACAGGTAAACCCTAGTGAATTTAATATATTTGTATAACATTGCATATTATACAATTCATTATCTTCCAGAGTCAAGTCCATAATAGTGTGTAAATTTCTCTCGGTAGCAATAACTTGTATTTA
>CAYSND010000214.1:0-2967 GCA_964432305.1 uncultured Muribaculaceae bacterium
TGTTGGAGAGGGAGGCTGTGTCAAAACTACTCTTTATGGGGGTTGGTTTTACAGATTCTTTGAATTGCTTGGCTGAGATAACCTCTACTTTATCGCGGGACATTTTACTTATTATCTCCCCGACAGCTACCGAAATAGATTTATTGGAGAGCTGAACCACTTCTCCTACAAGATTATTCCCTAAGATTCTCACTTTGCTTCCCACTTTAAGTTCTTTTATCTCCACCTCTTTTTTTATAGAACCACTACTTTGGCTCGCAACCGCCTCTCTTTTAGCTCTTTGAGCCTTCCTCTCCTCCTGCCGTTTTTTTCGGGCAACTATCTGTTCCATCCTCTTTTCTATATTGAGGTCTATCTCTGTGACCCTCTTCTCCTCCAACTCTGCTGTGAAGGCTTCAAGCTCCTTTCGGAGTTCGCGCGTCTTCTCTTTATCTGCTTGTGCTTCGCGAATCTCTTTTATAGTGGCTTCAATCTTTTTATTGGTCAATGAGAGGATCTCTTGTGCCTCTTTTCGCGCCTCTTCAATTATTTTTTTTCGCATACCCTGAATATCGGTAAGCTCTTTTTCATATTTCCCTGCAATGTTTTCGAGAGTCTTGTCGGTGTTTTTTATCCTCGCCAATTTCTCTTCAAGTTGTTTTTTGTTCCTTGCAATTTTTCTCAGGTGGCGTTCCACTGTCACGAAATCGCTCCCTGCGCGCTCCTCTGCTCCGTGGACTATTGTCTCCGGCAACCCGATTTTTCGAGCAAGTTCAAAAGCAAATGAGTTCCCCGGAAGCCCTATTTCGAGCTTGAAAAGGGGTTGAATCTTCTGAACATCGAAGAGCATTGCACCGTTTATAACAGAATTGCTATTCCCTGCATAGAACTTTAAGCTCGTGTAGTGGGTGGTAATTACTCCGTAGCACCCTCTCTGTTCGAGTTCTGAGAGGATTTGCTCCGCAATGGCTCCTCCTGCCGCAGGCTCTGTCCCTGCTCCGAACTCATCTATCAGCACAAGACTCCTTTCGGTAGCTTTTTCAAGCACCCGTTTCATATTAAGCAGGTGGGAACTATATGTGCTGAGGTCATTTTCAATGGATTGGTCATCTCCGATGTCGATGAAGATTCTGTCAAATATTGGAAACTCCGAGATTTCTGAGGCGGAGAGGGGCATTCCCCATTGGAACATATATTGAAGCAGACCGACTGTTTTGAGGCAGACGGACTTTCCCCCTGCATTGGGTCCTGAAATGAGAAGAATCCTCTTTTGAGCAGTAAGGGTTAAGTCCAACGAAACTATTGTTTTCCCCTCTTTGCGGAGAGCCTCCTCTAAAAGAGGATGCCTCCCTCTGATAATACGGAGTGCACCATCTTTGGAAACCACCGGTTTTCCTGACTCGAAACGGGCAGCAATGCTCGCTTTTGCCTTGATAAAATCGAGCTCTCCCATATATTCGGCAGAGGTAATTATCTCCGGAAGGTAGGGGCGCAGAAATTCGCTAAAAACAAATAAAATTCTCTGAATTTCACGCTTTTGAGCAAAATAGAGTTCTCTTATTTGGTTGTTTAACTCGACTATCTCGATTGGCTCCACGAAAGAGGTCTTTCCTGATGAGGACTCATCATAGACTATTCCGGCGATTTTTCGCTTATTCCCTGACGATACCGGAATTAAAACCCTCCCGTCTCTTACAGAAACTGAGGCATCTTCATCTACTATCCCCTCCTCCTGTGCTCTACGTAAAATAGCCTGAGTCTTTTTAGATATGGTCCCTTCTTTCTCCCTTATAGAGGTGCGTATCTGACGAAGCTCGTCACTTGCACTATCCTTAACCTCCCCGAAGCGGTCTAATATCAAATCTATTCTATGATTGACCTCAGGAAATAGGGCGATAGGTGCTGTCATTTTTTTTAAAAAAGGGTAATTTTCCTCTTTTGTATTTTTAAAAAAGTGCAAAATCTTCCTTAAAGTATCAAGACTGTTCCTAAGTTTATTTAAAGAAATTAGATCTATACAGCTATTTTCAGCCTGAAGGGGGAGTATAAATGGGAGTGAATCGATGAAAGGGGTGTCGGGAAAAGAGGATTCAAGAGCAAGTATGGTTTTCATCTCATCTGCAAGAGATTGTCGAAGCATAATCTCCTCTTCTGATATAGAAAACCTCTCTTCGGAGGTGCGTGTTTTCGCATACTCTGTAGAGCACTTATCAGAGATCATCTCTCTAATCCTATCAAATCCTATTTTTTGTTCGAGTTTCATTGTCTTTGAGGAAAAACTTACCGCAAAGATAAAAGTTTATTATCTTTGTCTTGTAACAAAAACCGTAATGACCTCTTTTTTTTACATAATCCTTACTGTAGTAGCCTATCTTCTCGGTTCTTTATCGGGAGCAATTATTTTAGGGAAACTCTATTATGGGGTCGATATTCGCACACTTGGGAGTGGAAATCCGGGAGCCAGTAATGCACAGAGATGTTTTGGTTGGAAAGCAGGGGTGGCGGTATTATTTTTCGATTTTCTAAAGGGGGTAGGTGCAGTTTCACTAATTTACCTGACTAAACTAAGACCGGAAACAGAACTTTTTGTTACAATGCAGATTATTTTCGGTCTCGCAGCCATAATAGGACATATTTTTCCTCTCTTTTTTGAATTTAAGGGGGGACAAGGGGTTTCGGTTATTGCAGGGGTTTTATCTGCCATTCACCCTTGGGCAATGCTTATCTGTTTTGCTGTTTTTATAATAGCACTACTTCTTACTAAATACATATCTGTAAGTGTTTTAATCGCCGTATTATGTTACCCTATTCTTGTTAATTTTATGTTTGGTCTCTGGCTTACACCCGATGAAACAATTACTCTAAGGGTCTTTAGTATAGTGATAGCTGTAACCCTTTGGCTTACTCACATAAGTAACATAAAAAGGCTTTTCAAAGGGACAGAGGAGAAGTTTTATTTTAAGAAATCTGTTCCTCCCACTGTGGAGA
>CAYSND010000215.1:0-2949 GCA_964432305.1 uncultured Muribaculaceae bacterium
CAAAAAAAGCACTCTACAGTGCCATATCAGTGCAAAAGCTGACATGGGGTTTTTGGCTAAACCCGCTTACAAGGCCACAGAAGGCATAACACATATTTTCCGCTTGCGAGCTTTTTCAAAAAAAGCACTCTACAGTGCCATATCAGTGCAAAAGCTGACATGGGGTTTTTGACTAAACCCACTTACAAGGCCACAGAAGGCATACCACATATTTTCCGCTTGCTAGCTTTTGCAGAAAAAGCACTCTACAGTGCCATAGCAGTGCAAAATCTGACATGAATTAATGCACAGAGGGGTAGGCACTCTCCCCCTTTATGAACACACTTGTACAACATAGAAATTTACGACACCAAAAACTTGTACCTACTTACTAAAAACAAAGCTCGGGTGTTTATCCTCACGGTACCACATATTGGTGATGGTGATAGTGGGGGATTTTTTCTTGGAAATATTTACAAGAATGGAGCTAAATGGCTCGATGGTCTGAATGCCCCCTTTATTAACCTTAATATTAAAACGAAGGGAGGAGTTATTCACAAAGCTCCAAACATAGTTATTATCATTCTCACTTATCTGTTTAGTGGAGATACAGGCATTATAGAGAGCCATAAGGTGCTCCTCGCTTCCGGCAAAATTGCTATTAAAACAGGCTATTGTCCTCTTGGCAAAAAGTGCCTCCTTAATGGCATCCTGACTCTTTTCAGTAGCCAAAACCAATGTCATCGGGCGATGATTTGTATAAGGTTCAGCCGCTCCGATAGGATCATACTCCTCAGAGATAACACCGTGAATGTCCGAATTTGCAAACTTGGTAAGACCAAAATCGGCACACCAACTTATCGCTCTAGGATAAAATTCCCTATGATTAAAGATCTCAATCCCATGTATAAGCCCCTTATCTAAAAGCCTCTGCTGAAAAGGGGAGACAATCAGAGTATCCATCTTCCAGCCGGGGTGATTAAAGAGGATAAATGCCCCCTGAGCAGCAGCATTAGCAATCGCTTTTTCAGGGTCATCATTATGGATAATATCGGCATCTTTAATAAAAAGCGCATTGTAATGCCCAAGAGGCCCCTGCTCACGAGTAATCTCAGTTCCACGTATCAATATAAGCCCTAACCTATCAGCCTCACCCTTTGCCACTTCATAGGAGGTATTTAAATTACTATTAAAATACTCCTTAAATGGCCTATACTCAATATGGTCAGTTATAGAGATAGCATCAAGCCCATCTTCCCAAGCCTCTGTAATACGCCAAGTTGGCCAAACGAGTCCATCAGAAAAGACGGTATGGATATGAAAATCACATTTAACCACCTTGTAACCTGCTACATCCGGAATTTGAATTTCCAGACGGTTCTGAGTCATTTTAGGGGGCATAGCCACCTTGTTAACATTCTGTCCCTGACTTAAAAAAGGGATAATCGCAAATAGTGCGACCAAAAACAATTTAATCTTTTTCATACGGTTATATATTTATTTTCAATGGTCGTATGACAGCCGCTTCGCTCTCACATGATATTTTTTTAATAATCATCGCCTTTGGCGATTCAGTTAATGGAATCATGTTCGGTTTCATATTTTTTAATTCTCCAATTAGAGTTCCACAAATTATTTGAACGACTCCCCAAATTTTTCACAAATCCGAGAGGAATCTCTTTATACGTCAATAAAATATACCCTTGCGGTGCTGTAGGAAACGTCAGTGGTTCTTTTGAAAGGTAGCGTAAAGCCTCCTCTTTACTTAGTTCAATACAATAAAACGCACTCCGTTCCAATACTTCTGATAGAGCAAGATCCCCCTCCGGCACCAAAACCTCTCTCTCGTTCTTCATCCCCTTCTCGCTCCCCACTCCCATCCCCTTCGGGAGAATCCTCCTTGCCACCACCACCCCCGAATGGATGCTCCTCAACTTCGACTCCACAAAGAGCATCTCCTCATAAACACCCTTCGGATAGACTTTCACCAACTCTCCCTTGCTAAAAACAATATTTCCCTCCTTCACAAAAGTAGGACAGGGGTGGTTCTGAAACTGAACCTTTCCCTTTTTATCGGAAACGCGGTTTGACTCACGACTGCCCGACAAAGGTTTTTCTAACAATGCAATAAAAAAACCCTCACCGGCACCCTCATCCCCAGGATAGAACCTGCGTGTAGAGATTAGACGTGCACCAAACTCCGAGGCAATCCAATCCACATTCTCCTCATTTTCCATCCTGTTAAAAGTACAAGTGGAGTAAATAAGAAGCCCTCCCTCCTTTAATGAACCCCAAATATCCGCTACTATTCTCCTTTGGCGCGCAGCAGAGAGCAGAACATTCTCTTTTGACCACTCCTCACGAGCTTTAACCTCCTTACGGAACATCCCCTCACCCGAACAGGGGGCATCGACCAAAACCAAATCAAAATAGTCCGGCAATACCTTAAAATCAGCAGGGTCATTATTGGTAACCACCACATTGGCACTCCCCCATTTAGTAATATTCTCTGCCAAAATAGTGGCACGAGAACGAATTACCTCATTGCAGACAAGAAAAGAGTTAGAGAACCCCTTTAAGAGTGAAAGCAAATGGGTACTCTTCCCACCTGGGGCAGCACATAAATCGAGAACCTTTACTCCCCTCTCTTTTGCCTCTGCAGTCTCAGATACCCGTTGAGAACAATAGAGAGACAATACCTCTTCCAAAGCCATAGAGGAGGCTTCCTGCACATAATAGGCACCTGCGTGGAACAGGGGGTCAGAGGTAAATGAGGGTCTTTTGGGTAAAAAATACCCATACTGCGACATCTTAACCGACGTGGTATCTGAAAAAGGGGGAACCGTAATCTTTAGGGGGTTAATCCTAATAGAGACAGTCGGCTCTGTGTCGAGAGCCACAATTAGAGATTCTGCGCGAATAGTTCCAATAGACTCTTTCAGACTATCTATGAATTCATGCCGAAACATA
>CAYSND010000216.1:0-2932 GCA_964432305.1 uncultured Muribaculaceae bacterium
GCTAATCCGCCTCCCTTTGAGTTTTGTACTAAAACAACAACTGTCAAAAGTGCGCTCGCAATAATTATTAAAATAGAAATCGCTGTGTACATATCTTATAAATATTTCTTTTGTTCTTCTTTAAGGGCTGCAAAGTAAGTACTTTTTTCCGGATATAGCAAAATTAGTTTTTCATAAACTTCAATTGCTCTCTTATTAAAGCCCTGTCGTGCATAAATTTTGGCAAGTGTCTCTGTATAATACTGTTCATCATCAAAAGCATCAGTATTAATGGAGGCAAAGTCTATCGGTTCACATGAAGGAGCAAGCGATCTAAGTCTCTGAATAGTGGACAAACCATCTTGCTGAAGAGTGTTAAAATCCTCTTTAGCAAAATAGTCTCCATCCACTATATGGATACGAGGTTTCTGTTCAGAGGAGAGAGGTTTCTCTTCCTCCACCGGCGCCTTCTCTTCTGAAGGAGCTTCTATAACGGGGTGAACAGTAAAATGTTCCTCCTCCAAATGAATCTCAATCGGAACTATAGGGGCTTGAGGTATAATGGGGGATGAAAGATCTATCTCTATAGAAGAGACCTCTAAAGGGGGAGTTTCCAGCTCTAAAAGACTCTCTGAATGAAACTCATCCGAAAGAAACTCGACCTCTTTTCTCTCTTTGCAAAGCCTTCTCTCCTCCTTAAAAAGCTTTTCGCGAGAGAATAGGTAAACGGTTACCTTTTTTACTCCCTCTTCACGATATTCGTCACCCAATGAGGACATTCTGAGAAAAAGCTCTCTGCGCGCCAATGCAAACCAAGGGTACTGTTTTATAACTTTATCAAGTTCTGATACGGATAATTGTGATAAATCGGAAACCATACTCATCTACCAGTTAGCTACTGTTGAATTAAAAATCTCTTCAACTAATATTTCTATAATTTCGTCGCATAGGGCTGCCTCAACAGCATCTAACGACTGCATTGAATCAAAATCGGCATAAGCAGAAAAACTCTTATCTTGGAAATCCTCTTCGGGATGAAGCCTGTTTGAGAACATAATTTTCACAGTAACAGTTAATCTTGTCTGAGCAGAAACCTCATCGGCTGTAATCGCCATAGGTCTTGTTTCATAAGAAACTATCTGCCCGGAAATAACCAAATCCCCCTTCTCTGTTACCATCTCAAGCTTCGTCAATTTTTTATATTTATCGAGAAGAGCCTCTGTCAACGAATTGCTCAAAGAGGGGTTTACCCTCAGTGCCTTATTTTCAATAGGTTCTACCGTATAAGTCTTTACATCTGCAGCAATAGAAGTCCCTGAAAAGGTATAGGAAATCTTACACCCTTGAGCGAGCAGTAAAAGCAATAAAAAAGAAAATATTTTAAAAAAACTCCTCATCTTCCGTTAGTCTAAACCCAATTCTTTAATTTTTCTATACAGTGTCCTTTCAGAGATACCAAGCTCCTCTGCTGCTGCCTTCCTCTTCCCCCCATGCTTCTCCAATGCCTTTCTTATCAAGTCAATATTTGCCTCCTGAATGGAGAGGGTTCCCTCTTCCACCTCCTCTAATGAGGCATCTTCGATTCTATCGTCAAGTTCTTTGCCAATACCGGATCCCATACTTGAATGAACCTGCGGAGAGTGCAATGCATGAACTATCCCGGAAGTTTGAACCTCCGAAGAGGGTGTCGGGCTCCCCTCTACTTGACTCTTTAACTGATTGACCTCCTGCCTTAATTGGAACAATATCTTAAAAATAATATCTCTGTCTGTCATCCCATCAGAACCTAAAGAGGTATCAACGTTCCGGACAGGAAGGGTGTTTCCTCCCTCCGGAGGGAGGTAATTCTTCAGCATTTCAGGAGTAATGTTCCTATTGTGTTCCAATACCGACATCTGCTCTGCAACATTCTTCAACTGCCGCACATTACCGGGCCATCGGTAGGATTCAAGTAGCATCTGTGCCTCCGGATTAAGTCGAACTGCGGGCATTTTATATTTGTCTGCAAAATCGAGTGCAAACTTCTTGAAAAGCAAGTGAATATCTTGTCTTCTGTCACGAAGTGGAGGAATGATAATAGGGACAACATTTAATCTATAATAAAGATCTTCCCTAAATTTCCCCACCCCTACTGCATGCATAAAATTAATATTGGATGCTGCGATTACGCGAACATCTGTTTTTTGAGACTTTGAGGAACCGACTCTAATAAACTCCCCGCTCTCAAGTACTCTTAGGAGACGAACTTGAGTTGCTAATGGAAGCTCTCCTACTTCGTCGAGGAATATCGTCCCTCCGTTTGCTACTTCAAAATACCCCTTTCGGGCATCTGTAGCTCCCGTAAAGGAACCCTTTTCGTGTCCAAAAAGCTCTGAATCAATGGTTCCATCAGGAATGGCTCCACAGTTAATGGCAATATAATTATTATGCTTTCGGGGGCTTAACGCATGGATAATCTGCGGAATTACCTCTTTACCCACCCCACTCTCCCCTGTAATGAGCACAGAAAGGTCAGTATTAGCTATCTGACGAGCAATATTTAATGCCGCATTTAGTTTGGGATCATCTCCGATTATTCCAAATCTCTCTTTTATATCTCTATTTTCCACTATATAATAAATCCAATCTATATTTTGCAAAGTTAAGATAAAATCATATTTAACTTTACAATTCGTCTCTTTTTTTGACTTATTCGGCAAGTTTTTTGCATTAGTTTGATTTTTAAAACAATAATTTGATTACCTTTGTATTTACAAATTTTTTGACAACTAAATATAACAGATATATTAAACACAAATCAACATGAAAAAATTAATTAAATCACTTTTTTCTTTGGCATTGATTGGATTTATCATCCCTTCATGTAGTAATCCCGCAAAGATGGCGGAAGAGGCCGCCCGCGTTTCATTAAAAGCAAATCCTGAAGTTTTAGAAGTTGTAGCCGGCAAAATAG
>CAYSND010000217.1:0-2889 GCA_964432305.1 uncultured Muribaculaceae bacterium
GTTTCTAACAATAAACATTTCGGAGAGATCAAATTCTCCCTTTCCGGTACGGAGGAGTTCTGATTCAAGGAAAGAGACAGTGGCGAAGCACCAGCAGGTACCTGTCCTTGCCTGGTTCTTAACAGTAGTTGCTTTGTTCTCTTTTACAGGTGTGAAATGATAAGGATCCTGTGCATTTAGCCCAACGCAAAGCATCAATGCAATTAGTGAAAGAAAATAATGTCTTAGTTTCATTTTATTAAATATTAAAATATTAAATTCCAAGTTTTGTTCTTATTTCTGCGGGGATAGCATTTTTATTAATCATAAAATTAGTGGTTTTAAACTTTACAAATGCCTCAGAAATATACCATATTCCTTTATAGTCTCCTGTTTCTCCCCAAGAGTTTTTTACCATATAATATTTAGTTCCGTTTTGGTCTTTAGCAATACCATAAACATGCATTCCATGGTCATCAGTAGTCTTGTAATTATCAAATTCTTCCTGACGCATCTCAGCAGTGATAACTTTTTCAGGACCAGGGGTCGGTTTTTTAACCGCTTGTACATTAGGATTGCTACCTACCCAGCGTGACTGGTCACTTCCTGCACTCTGAGCTGCTATCTTCTCATCATCTGGTACTATCCCTAATCCATCACGAGTAAACCCTTTTTCGCTAACATCTGCTGCCCAAGCGATGGTATAACCATTCTTTAAAGCATTGTCGAATATAGCTATCATATCATCCATTGCTACATTGTAGCACTCTTCCCAACGCCAATTATCAGGAACTTCAAGAATGGTTTTGGTATATAAAGGAATATGGGTGAATGAGGTAATCTCCACATAATCATTAAGATCAATCTTTAGTGCCTCCATATAACTCTTAGGGGTATATTCAACCCCTTCGAAGTTGAATTTTTCAGGAACAGCACCGAGGTAAGCATCTAATATCCCTGAAAACCCTTTTTTCCATGCAGTTGATAGCCTTTTATTTGGATTTTTAACGATGGTCTCAACGTATGATTTAAGAAGGGCATCAAGTTCTCCATGTATATGTTTCCCCTCCCCATAGTTTAGTCCCGGCATCTCGCTATCCGGAACCATACCGTAATTTTGCATAACATGAAGTACGTCACCAAAGGTGCTCCCTCCATGGAATCCAAGATTCCCATGAAGTCTTACATATTTTTGAGCTTTATCTCTGTAAGCATTCGAGACAATAAACATCTCAGAGAGGTCAAGACTACCTTTATATCCTGCTTTTAGAATCTCTGATTCGAAGTAAGAGATGGTAGAGAATGACCAACAGGTACTTGAGCTGTTTTGGTTTTTAATAGATGTTATAGGATTTGTCACTACGTTCTCAAATTTATAACCCTCAGGTTCAACGGGTTTCGTCTCCTTCTTTTTCTGAGCAAAGGAGGCTGGAGCAAGTAGGCAAAGAGCTGCCACAGATAGAATTAACGATTTTAGTCTCATATTAGTAATATTAGTTGTTTATAAAATTATTGAATGTTTATAAATTTATGAATTTGCAGTGATAATCTCCATTCAGGGTGAATTTTTATATATTCTATTATTAAAGGTAACGTTTTTTCGCGATTATTCCATTCGGGCTGTAGGTATAATAGGGAGTCAGGAGAGACTTTCTTCTTCTCTTCCTCTGCCCAAATAAAATCCTCTGGGCTTATTATTACGACTTTAAGCTCTGAAGCCTGAGTGTATATCTCTTTCCTTGGAGGACAATGTCTCTTAGGTGAGAGACAAATCCAGTCAAATGAGCCACTAAGTGGTTCTGTACCTGAGGTCTCAAGGAATATCTCCATCCCCTCATTTTTCAAAAGTCTGCATAATTCGTCGAGAGGGTATTTCAAGGGTTCCCCTCCTGTAATAACTATAGTTTTAGTGCCTGAATCAACAGCACCTTTTACTATTGATTCTATAGGGTGATAATCGGAAGCTGAAACAGACCATGAGGTGATTGAATCGCACCAGCTACACTTTACATCACACCCTGCTAAACGGATAAAGTAAGCTGCTTTGCCACTATTTCTCCCCTCCCCTTGGAGAGAGTAGAATGTTTCCGAAATCGGGAGAGTTTTTGATGTTTTGCCAGTAGAATTCATATCTAACAAAGGTAAGAAAAAAAATATTATACTCCTATATGACAAAATGACATAAAATATCATACGGCAGATAATTTGAAGTTAATATGTTAGAAAATAAAGAATTAGAAATATGAACAACGAAAATAAGGAATTACTAAACAGGTATGCCGTCAACCTTAATGAAAAGGCGAAGGGCGGTAAACTCGACCCTGTTATTGGTAGGGACGAGGAGATTAGAAGGGTGCTTCAGATATTGAGTCGAAGAACCAAGAACAACCCTATTTTAGTGGGTGAACCAGGAGTAGGGAAGACCGCAATATCGGAGGGTATTGCGCAGCGTATTGTCCATCAGGATGTTCCTGAGAATCTTAAAACGAAGGAGGTCTATTCTCTCGATATGGGGGCATTGATTGCGGGTGCCAAATATCAGGGAGAGTTTGAAGAGAGGCTTAAGGGGGTGGTTAAAGCAGTAGTGGAGAGTGAAGGGGAGATAATATTATTTATAGATGAGATTCATACCCTTGTGGGTGCAGGACGTACCTCGGGTGCTATGGATGCTGCAAATATTTTGAAACCGGCATTGGCACGTGGAGAGCTAAGAGCCATTGGCTCCACTACTCTAGACGAATACCGCAAATATTTTGAAGAGGATAAGGCATTGGAACGAAGATTCCAGATGGTAATGGTGGATGAACCTTCCCCTGCCGAGTCTATTTCGATATTGCGAGGGTTGCAGGAGAAGTACGAGAATCACCACAAGGTGAGAATTGATGATGATGCGATTATTGCGGCAGTGGA
>CAYSND010000218.1:0-2821 GCA_964432305.1 uncultured Muribaculaceae bacterium
TTCCTGTCCGCCTCTGTCCAACAAGCACTTTAATAAGCCTGTTTCCAACATAATCTGTCAGTATATCGGTATATTCGCTCCTTTTGAATCCAAAATCAAAATTATTTGAATTCCAGAAATTATATTTATCAAGCAATGCAAATTTTTCGTCCATAGATGAATATTTTGCACAAATATAGTATATTTTCGTTTATAAACGAAAATTCTGCATAATAATTATAAATTTTAGGTTATATCTAAAAATATTAACGGTCTGAGTACATCGACTGATAGTAGTTCAGGTACTCTCCGGAGGTAACATTGTCGAGCCAATCTTGGTGGTCGAGGTACCATTTAACGGTCTTTTCTATCCCCTCCTCGAACTGTAGCGAGGGCGCCCAGCCGAGTTCCTTATTTAGTTTGGTGGCATCAATGGCATATCTGAGGTCATGTCCGAGGCGGTCAGTAACATAAGTAATCAGACTTTCTGACTTTCCTTCGGGGTTTCCAAGGAGTTTGTCGGTAACTTTTATAAGTACACGAATCAGGTCAATGTTTTTCCACTCATTGAACCCTCCGATGTTATAGGTATCTCCGATTTTCCCTTTGTGGAAAATTATGTCAATGGCAGATGCGTGGTCTTCTACATAGAGCCAATCGCGGACATTTTCCCCTTTTCCATAGACAGGAAGTGGGCGACCTTGACGTATATTGTTTATAAAGAGGGGAATCAATTTTTCAGGGAACTGGTATGGTCCGTAGTTGTTAGAACAATTAGATATGACAATGGGGAGTCCATAAGTGTCGTGGTATGCTCTGACGAAGTGGTCAGAGGAGGCTTTGGAGGCAGAATATGGGGAGTGTGGGTCATATTTGGTGGTCTCCACGAAGAAAGTTCCCGGATCATGTAGGGAGCCATATACTTCGTCGGTAGAGACGTGGTAGAAGAGGTGCTTCCCCGGATTCTCTTTCCAATAATTTTTTGCTACCTGCAGCAATGTTAGGGTTCCCATAACATTGGTCTTGGCAAAGGAGAATGGGTCGGTGATGCTTCGGTCAACATGGCTTTCAGCAGCAAGATGAATGACTGCGTCTATTTTCTGTTCAACGAAGGTTTTATAAATAAAGTCATAATCGCAGATATCACCTTTTATAAAGGAGTAGTTTTCTGCATTTTCAACTTCTTTTAAATTTGCAAGGTTTCCTGCGTAAGTAAGGAGATCTAAGTTAATAATTTTATAATCAGGGTGTTTTTTTATAAAACGTCTAACAAGATGTGAACCTATAAAACCTGCTCCACCAGTAATGAGAATATTCTTCATAAAAATTTTTAATAATTACAATTCAACATTTTTACAAAGTTAAGAAATATAACTATCTTTGAAAAATTAAACTAAATCTGATATGAGAAAAATATTTCTTCTTTTTGCGGCGACCTTGGTATTGTTTTCGGGTTGCAATAATTCAAAAGTGTATAAACTCTCTGAACCTGCGCGTCCCGCAGGGCAGAAGGATGTTATTGGACTTGCAGTAGCTCCTATTGATACTGTAAGGGTGGGTTTTATTGGTCTTGGTATGAGGGGACCCGGAGCTGTGGAGAGGTTCACCTATCTTGAGGGGGTTAAAATTGTCGCATTGTGTGACATTGTCCCTGAAAGGGTGGAGGCTTGTCAAGAGATTTTGCGGAAGGCAGGGCGTCCGGAGGCAGTAGGGTATAGTGGTAGTGAGGAGGCTTGGAAAGGACTCTGCGAGAGATCCGATATTGACCTTGTTTATATTTGTACCGATTGGCTTACGCATACTCCGATGTCGCTTTATGCAATGGAGCATGGGAAGCATGTGGCTTGTGAGGTGCCGATTGCGGTAACTTTGGAAGAGTGCTGGGCGTTGGTAAATATGGCAGAAAAGATGCAGGTGCACTGTATGCAGTTGGAGAATTGCTGCTACGATTTCTTTGAAATGACGGTGTTAAATATGGCTCAGAAAGGGCTTTTGGGTGAGGTGGTTCATGCTGAAGGTGCTTATATTCATGATTTAAGGTTCCTTAATTTTATGGAGCCATCCGAGGGTGGATACCATAACTGGTGGCGTCTGAAATACAATGAGGCTCACGATGGGAACCCTTATCCTACTCATGGTTTAGGTCCTGTTTGTCAGGTGCTTAATATTGGCAGGGGGGATAGAATGGAGTATCTGGTTTCTCTCTCTTCTAATCAGTTCGGTATGACTGCGTATGCTAAGGATAAGTTTGGGGCTGATTCGGAGTTCGGAAAGCAGGAGTATAAGCTTGGGGATATGAATACCACCATGATTAAGACTGCTAAAGGGAAGAGTATTATGATTCAGCATGATGTGACTTCTCCAAGACCTTATAATCGTAAGTTTGCTGTTAGTGGAACTCTCGGTTTTGCAGAGAAATATCCTAAACAAGGGATTGCGCTTGAGCCTGATGCTCATAAGTTTTTGGCTCCAGAGGAGTTTACTAAGATAATGGCTGAATATGAGCACCCTATTACTCGTGAAGTGGGGGAATTGGCTCGTAAGGTGGGTGGACATGGCGGAATGGACTTTATCATGGACTATCGTCTTATTTACTGTCTTCGCAATGGGCTACCACTCGACATGAATGTGTATGATGGTGCTGAGTGGTGCTCTCTTGTCGAGCTTACTGAGATTTCTGTCGATAATGGGAGTATTCCTGTTAAAATGCCCGACTTTACACGAGGCGGCTGGAATAAACTAAATGGTTATCATCACGCCGGAGTGGTGGAGTAGGGTTTGCGTGTCTGTGTGGTGGTAGTGCTTGGGGTGCTGAGCGGTGGGAGCGGAGCGGTGGGTAATT
>CAYSND010000219.1:0-2817 GCA_964432305.1 uncultured Muribaculaceae bacterium
TAAAAGAGAAAGAGTTATGGAGTGTTGCCAATGATAAGGGGGAGTTTGTTATAAATAATATTACTAAAGGAAAGGTTCATGTAGAGGTTTCTTGTCTAGGATATGCAAGTTCCAATATAGAGTTAAATATAACCGGAGATATAAAAGGGATGACCTTTTACCTCTCTGAGGATAACTTGACACTCGAAAATGCAGTAGTTACTGCTAAGGAGAACTCCAATAGTGCTACCACTAATAGAACAATAGATCGTGTAGCCCTTGATCACATGCAGGTTACCAATGTTACCGATATCTCTTCTTTGCTCCCCGGGGGAGCATCTGCTAAAAAAGTCTCTCTTGACACCCCTTCACAATTTGCAATACGTGCCTCCAGTAAAGCAGAGCTTGGAAATGCCACCTTCGGAACAGCGGTGGAGGTGGATGGTATAAGGTTATCGAGCAATGCTGCTTTTGGAGCCCCCTCAGGGGTAGATACAAGAAACATTGCCTCCTCCAATGTGGAATCAGTGGAGGTTATTACAGGGGTACCCTCGGTGGAATACGGAGATATGCAAAACGGAGTGGTTAAAATCAACACTCGGAAAGGGAAAACCTCCTATTTGATTACCACTACTTTAGGTCCTAATGTGAAGAATTTCTCGTTCAGCAAAGGATTTGAACTCAATAAAAATGCAGGTATTATAAATGCAAGTGCCGAGTATTCAAAATCTATTGGTAACAGAATGTCCCCATACACCACATACGATAGGAAAACCATCTCCTTAATCTACTCCAAATCATTTAACTTAAATGGGCAGCCTATTAAGTTCTCCTTCGGAGTAACAGGTAATATAGGTGGATATAATAGCAAGAATGACCCGGATGCACTGAAAAACACATATATCTCTAAGAGTGATAACACCATTCGTGGTAACCTTAACGTTAACTGGCTACTAAATAAATCGTGGATTACAAACATCGAGTTAACCGGCTCTATGGTCTATTCTGATATGTTTACCACAAGCTATAACTACCTATCGAGTAGCGGTTCTACCTCCTCTATTCACTCCATGGAAAAAGGGTATTTTGTTTCAACCCCTTATAATGTAAATCCAAATGCAAAGATTATTCTAAAGCCGGGAGGGTACTGGTATGAATTAGGTTTTGATGATAGCAAGCCTCTAAATGCGAATCTTCATCTGAAAGCTAATTGGGCACACTCTTTCGGCAAGGTAGTAAATAAGATAAAAGCCGGCGCAGAGTACTCAAGTAGTGGTAATCTCGGAAGGGGGACATACTATGATGATATGAGTCTTGCTCCCACATGGAGACCTTATGAATATAATAAAGTCCCATTCTTAAATAATCTTTCGGCATATCTTGAAGAGTCTGCTACGCTCCCTATTTTCAAGACCTTACTTAACATAACAGCCGGAGTTAGAGCTGAATGGACTTCCATGAAGAGTTCATATTACGGCACTGTAAAAAGTCTCTCCCCACGATTTAACTTAAAATATACTCTCCTCCAAAATGACAATTCGCGATTCCTTAGGGAGTTTCTCATCAGAGGATGTTGGGGAATGTCAGTAAAACTCCCATCTCTATCTGTTTTATACCCCTCTCCTAGATATAGGGATTATCCGGTCTTCTCAGCAGCTACTACTGCTGACGGTTCTTCATATACAGCATTTTATACTTTCCCGCTCATTCTTAATTATAACTCTAATCTAAAATGGCAGAGAGCTGAGTCGTCTGAAGTAGGGGTTGAATTTAATTTAGGAGGAGTAAATATGTCACTTGTAGGGTTTTATAATAGTACCATGGGCTCCTTCACCACACAAACAGAATTTGTCCCTTTCTCCTATAACTATACAAGCCAAAATCATCTCGATGCATGTACCATCCCCTCTGCTAACAGAATATACAGCATAGATAGAAACTCCGGAGTGGTAACAGTATCTGATAAAACGGGTGCTACTCCTAAACAGACTCTCGGATATACAGTAAGGAACATATTTGCTGCAAACTCTACCACCGTAAACGAACCTAATCCCATAATAAGAAAAGGGGTTGAATGGGTAGTAGATTTCGGTCGGATTAAAGCTCTCTCCACCTCCATCAGAGTAGATGGAAATTATTATAACTATAAAGGGTACTCCGAAAGGATAATGCAGTCTTATGCCTCTAATATAACGATGCCTGATGGTAAAACCCCATATCAATATATCGGGTATTATGTTGGAGAAAGCGGTGGAGCCGCCAATGGAAAGATTTCAAAGACTATTAATACAAATGTCACCTTCACCACTCATATCCCTAAAATCAGAATGATACTCTCTTTAAGAGTGGAGGGGTATTTATATAACTACTCTCAGAACCTTTCAGAATATAGTGGAGGACAGGTAACATTCCCTGTCACCACCCCCGGAGGGTATTTCCCCGAAGGGACAGAGTTTTATGATAAAAAGACCTATACTGCGACATATCCACTCTATTATAGCAGTTTCGATGATCCAAATACTAAAATCCCTTTCCTCGAGAAATTTAGATGGGCTAAGGATAATGACCCTTATCTCTTTACTGCACTATCTGCACTAATAAATCGTGCCCCTAATAATTATTATTTCAAATCCTCCTCTTTCTCCCCCTTCTTATCTGCAAACATCAGCGTAACCAAAGAGATTGGCGATATAGCTTCCATATCATTCTCCGCCAATAATTTCTTTATCAATGATAGTATGATTAGAAGTAGACAGACCGAAACTAATATTTCGTTAGTAGATTTTTATTTATCACCTCAATTCTCATATAGTTTAACATTAAGACTCAAATTTTAAC
>CAYSND010000220.1:0-2804 GCA_964432305.1 uncultured Muribaculaceae bacterium
GGGATGGGGAGCGTGCATTAAAACTTTTAGAGGCTCTTTGGAAACCTGCTTTTAATTCCGAAACCTCAAGAGTTGGGAGTGGAACATACCCAAACCTTTTCTGCTCACATCCCCCTTTTCAGATAGATGGGAATTTTGGAGGGGCTTCGGGCATAGCGGAGATGCTGATTCAGAGCTTCGATGGATATATAGAACTTCTTCCTGCTCTACCTGCAGAGTGGTCGGATGGATATTTTGAGGGTTTTAAGGTGGAGGGGAATGCTGGGGTCTCTTGCAGATGGGAGAATAAAATGATAAAAGAGTTCTCAATCAAGGCTTTAACACCGGGGGAATTTGTTTTTTTATTACCTGATTATTTAGATTTATCGAAATTGTCTCTCTCTTCAAAGGATTGTTCCATAAATGGTAATTTATTAAAAGTTAAAATTGATGCAAAAAAAAGATTATTTTTTAGATTTTAGTATTGTCATTCAAAGATTTATTCCTACATTTGCGGCGCGATGAAAAGGATTATTTTAATATTACTCACGGGTATTTTCTTATACCTGATTACTTCTTGTAAAGGGGAGCGGTCTTCTGATGTTTCCATAGATTTTAACTCAGAGATAACTCCATTTGACACCAAGGCTTTAGTTACTAATGTTGCTGATTTACAGTCGGCAGGATTGTCTATTTTTGGTTTAAGATACCCTTCCGGGGGAGGTTCTAATCTTGTTGTTTTTCAAAACACTAAACTTTATTATGACCCTTCATCCCCCACATTATGGAACTATGCCGGGACCAAACCATACTGGATTCCCGGTCAGACATATAAATTTATTGCGCTATTCCCTTACTATGCCACTGACTATACATATACTCCGGCTGGTAGTAAAGTTACCACCTCGTATACTTCTGCATTAACTGCTGACCAGACTGATTTAATGTATTCGGTATATCAGAGATCATTTGTAATTGGAGGAGACGGGTCTGCTGTCCCCCTTAATATGAAGCATTGTACCTCTTCCCTTACTTTTAAGATTAGAAATGTCTCAGCTAACCCTATATCGGTCTCTAATATCTCTCTCAAGGGACTTTACTATGAAGGGACTTGTACTATTCAAAACAGCACCCCATTATGTGCTTGGACTACTTCAGGAAACAAAGAGGGAGGAACTACCCGTTACCCGGGTAAAACGTCAGGACTTGCGTCACTTCCTGTAAATGCCTCTACATATTATGAGCTATTTTCGCATAGAATTTTAGTTATTCCCCAACAGGTTCAAACAAATACCGATATAAAAATTAACTTACATATTTCCCCTAATCCGGGGACGGCATACGATCTTATTTTAAATCTCTCTAATGCAGTTGTTACAGAGTGGATTCCTTCTAAACACTATGTTTATACCATCACTATTACAGAGAATAGAATTTTATTCGATGTAGAGGTCTTGGACTGGATAGAGGATGAAGTTACACTTAAATAGTATAGAGTATGAGATATTCAATAATATATATAACGATTTTTTTGATTTTGCTCCTTTCAGGATGCGAAAAGAGGGAGAAATCAGATGCGAATATTATTCGTTTTGGAATGGATGAGGAGTATCTCTCCACTAAGTCTCAGATGACACCCGCTGATGTAAATAATAAACCTGTTTTTGTTTATGGAAAAATGAATGGCACAACAACTCTTTTTAATGAGACTTCCTTTACAAGAAATCCAAATAATATATGGTACCCTACTTCAACAGGAGATAATAAAACATGGACGAATGGGGCCACCTATACTTTTTACGCCTATACATTATCAACTAATACCAATATTACAATCACTAACTTCGGTTTGACTATAACAGTTACTCAGCCCTCTACTTATAATGAGGCTAATATGATAGATTTTCTCCTTTCGCAGACATACAAAGTAAATGATGGGATCACGAGACCACTCTGCCGTCTTGCCTTTGAACACTCAATGCCTGCTGTCGAGATCTATGTAATAAAAGCTGAGGCTATGTATGAAGCCTGTCTTAAAAGCATAACTCTTACAGGGATCTATTCTAAAGGGAATATGACTTGTACCACCCCTGCTACTTATGGTACCGCTGGCAGACATAACTGGACCACTAATCTCTCAGGAGATAAGAGCGCCTCTTATACTACTTCCGGCACACTTACCTCAAAAGTTAATATAGCTAACACTCGTGAAGATACTAATGCGAAGATGAAGGTTATGACTATGCCGCAGCAGCTTACATCCGATGCTAAATTGACCATAGAATATTGGATTAATGAGAGGACATCATCATCTGCTTCGGATAATAATGTCTTATATTCAGAAACATTCTATCTTTATAATTTTTCCCCTCAGGATTGGCTTGCCGGGCATAAAATTATATATACCCTAAAGGTCGATTCAGGAATACACTTAGAAGGAGTAATTGCTCCTTGGCAAAATATAGATTATATAGAAGGTACTATATTACCGGCAGTTTAATAGATTATTATGAAAGAAAAGAGATACTATATCAAATTTTTATTTTTTACGACAATAATTGCTTTTGCATTTACAGCATGTCATACAAATGAAGGACCCACCCCCTCCAACAAAGTGCGTCTCTACGGTTCGCTCTCTTATGCAAAAATAGATACGAAGGGAAACGCCTCTTCAACATCAGGAATTAAGAATACAGATAGCGATGAAGATTTAGAAATTTCTCTTTTAAGGATAGATGAAAATTTTCTAGGGGACCCCAATTATCCGAAATTTATTTCATGTAGAACACCGGTAGAAGGGAAGCTCCATAAACCGGACCCGGCTA
>CAYSND010000221.1:0-2710 GCA_964432305.1 uncultured Muribaculaceae bacterium
TTTGATTTTATAATTTTATAATTCCTGGTTTCTTAGTGAGTCCTAATCCCGGTTTATCTTCGAGAGTAATCATACCATCAACAAGTTTCATCCCATCGAAGCAGTCATTCCCGAGAAGGACATTTCCGTCAAGGTCTGCCCATTCCATTTTAGGAGCGAGCTGGGCAGCAGCAGAGATAGCCACAGAGGTCTCTGTCATACACCCTATCATAATTCTCATATTTAGCGACTTTGCCAATGTAACCATTTCGCGAGCCTCATACATACCGGTACATTTCATAAGTTTTATGTTAATACCGTGAAAAGCCCCTTTAAGGTGAGCTACATCGGTAAGTCTTTGGCATGATTCGTCAGCCATGATGGGGAGTGGACTCCGCTCTGTAATCCACGCATTATCATCTAAAAGGAGTTTAGACATAGGTTGTTCCACCATAGTGACCCCTTTTTCAGCAAGCCAATTAATCATATCGAGAGCCTGATGCTTCTCTTTCCACCCCTGATTAGCGTCCACGACCATTGGTGTATCTGTTTTGGCTCTGATAAGGTTAATCATTCTCTTATCCTCTTTCTCACTCATCCCTACTTTAACTTTAATCAATCGTGTCCAGGAAGCCTCTTCTATCTTTGTATTTACCATCTCATCGCTAGCATCATAACCAATAGTATAGCAGGTGCAAGGGGCTGTTTTCGGATTAAAACCCCACATTTTCCACCAAGGCTGACCTATTATATTCCCAACAAGGTCATGGAGAGCAATATCAACAGAGGCTTTAGCTGCAGTATTATTGGTAGTTAGCTTATCCACGCTCATCATAATATCCTCGATTTGGAAAGGGTTGTCGAATTTAGGGAGTACATCTCGAGCCACCTTAACAAGAAACTCATTTACCGAAGCTTGAGTCTCACCAAGATATGGGGGCATGGCTGCCTCTCCGTATCCTGTATATCCATTCCAAGAGAGTCGCGTAATTACTATCGGTGTGGTCTTTCTGGAAGAGCCTGAAATGGTAAATGTAAATTTCATTACTCCTTCGAAATTCTCCCAATCGAGCTGTAGTTTACCGCTCCCGCTGATTTTTTTGGGATTATTTTTCTGGGCGAAAATATCTGAGGGTTTGAAAAATGCAACAGCAGCAGTCATCAGACCTGCTGTTCTAAAGAAACCTCTTCTATCTGTCTTATTCATAATGGTAGGTTATATTATTTTAGATTGAAATACCAAGGGTGTTTGGAAATGGAGGTGATACCGGGATCTTTATCTTCGTAACCAAAAAATCTTTTGGCAGAGACAAGTCTTGAGGAACCATCATAATAATTGGCAGCTTCGGGTATGAGGCTGTTTATTCTTACTGAGGTGGCAGCGTGAATGAACTCACCACCCCCAATATAAATCCCCACATGAGTAATCCTTGCAGGTTTATCCTCAGTAGCTTTTCTTCCAAAGAACAATAAATCTCCCCCGCGAAGGTTCGTCAGCACTCCGTTTGAACCCGAAGTGGAGATATCAATATCCTCTCCGCATTTTGCCTGTTGTGAGGCATCTCTTCTTAGTATCACCCCATTAAGGAAGAAAGAGGTTTTAACAAAACCGCTACAGTCCAGTCCTTTAATAGAAGTTCCTGCCCATAAATAAGGAAAACCTAAAAAGTGTTTGCTAGTGGAGAGTATGTTATCAGGTGTTAATTCACGACTTGCAATCCATGAGTTAAGTGGAGCTGCATCGGTTTTCGGTAGAAACCCTTTTTTACCGTTAGGGAGTCTGACAATATAATATGAGGATGAAACCCCCTCTTTTACAACAATATCCCCCCAAACGCCATCTGAAATCACCTGAGCATCTTGTGAGGCTTTTTCGCGGAACAGAGTATAATATGTGGTTATAATAACTCTTTCAGAATCTCTCCAAGCATTCATCTCCTTTTCACTCATAAGGGATAGACTCCCTGCTGTTACCCATGCAGTATATCCTTCTGGTGTAACGACTCTATACCAATAGCTCTCTTTCCCTAACACTTTCAAAGGGGTCCCCATTAATATTTGAGTTGCCATCTCAGATGAGTAGTCGGCTTGATAGCGAAGATTAGCCACAGAGAGTGCGCATACTGCAAATCTCTTTTCACCAAGAGCGGCATCAGGGAGAAGGGTTATGCTGTCAAGAGGGGTTATGCCGGACTCTTTTAGTTTAAGGAGTAGCGCATCTTTAGCAGCAGCTTCAGTGGTAGAGCCATAGAGAACATAGTCATTCCCCACTTTTTTCATCTCGATTTCATAAGTTTTGTCCCTTCTATCCGGGGCAAATTCTGCCTTAACATCTTTAGAGAGAGTCTCAAAAGTAGAAATCTTGGAGTCTTTTTGGGGAGTATTGCTACAAGAAGTAATCGCCATTAAAGCGATGAGAGAGATAGAAATTAGTTTCTTCATAAATAGTGATTAATGTGTCTTTACAATTAAACTTGACAAAAGTACCAAAAAAAATCATAAAATCGCTACATTTGCAAACTAATTAATAAGTAAAAGATATGGTAATAGATTCGGTTAAAAGTTTTGAGAATTATGTAAAGCTGCACAAAGGCTTTGAGAAGGTGTATGAGTTTCTAAAATCCAATGACCTTCACACGCTTCCTGTAGGGAAGGTAGCTATTGAGCCAAATGATATTTGGTGTTCGATTTGGGAGGGAAAAGGGTTCGATTTAGAGCATCGTACTAAACT
>CAYSND010000222.1:0-2677 GCA_964432305.1 uncultured Muribaculaceae bacterium
AAAAGTTATTATCGTCTGAGGGTCTGCGAGCTTTTGCAGAAAAGAGGCACTATAGAGCTATCTGATTGCAAAAGCTGACAGCGGTATTTTGGCTGACCTTGCTTGGGGAGTGATGGGGAATGGTTTTGTGTTTTTGAGCATGTTAGCTTTTGCAGAAAAAATGCTCTACAGAGCTATCTGATTGCAAAAGCTGACATGGGTTCTGGGCTGCAAAGTATTAAAACCATAATAACTTTTAGTAGTCATGAAAAGTTATTTACGGTTTTAACACTTAATAAAAGAGGTATGAAAATCCCCAAAAAGCATCAAACTTTTCGAGGATTTTCATCTTCTTCCATTGGGAGGCAAGGGGGTAGCGACGACATGTGCAAGCCAATCATGGGTACAAGGGTCTGTAGGGCATTTTAGGTTGCAGATGTGGTGGAGGGTGAGTCAGGATACACGGTATGTGCCCTGGAGGGGGCTGTGGAGAGGGTAGCTTGAAACGTGACGCAGGGAAATAAGCATAGTACCTGGCGACGAAGGAAAAACAGAGGAAAAATTTCTGCGGAGGTACTCCGCTATAGAAACATTAAACCCTCTAAAAGTCATCAAAACTTTTAGAAGGGTTTAATACCTTTAAGTAATTTGTATCCAAAAGGCTCGGATTGCGGAACAGGGTCCGCAATGACATTTTTTGGGGTTCGCAATGACATTTTGGGGTTCGCAGTGACAGTCGTGGGACATGCAATGACATTTGGGGGGTCTGCAAGAGATGGAGCTATGCTTAGAGTTAAGGAACTTGGTGAGCGAAGAGTCGAACCTTTCGTACTCTATAAGCATATCATCTTTAGGGGTTTGGATTACGTACGAAAGGTTAATATAGCACTTTGCCGGAGGAGCCACCTTGGGAGAGTATATAATAGCAAGCCTGTTCGGGAGCGAGTGAGAAGTAGTAATGTAGGCGGTGATTATATCTGTTATATAGGGTGATTTCGATGCTGTTTTCCCCTTTCTTTAGTTTTATCGGGATTAGTTCTCTCTTTGGCTGTCCTTCCTCAGGGGGGTTGCTCTCTCTCAGATAGACCTTTTTAAGTAGAGTCTCCCCGTTGAGTTTAACGACGAGAAAATCGCTTATGCTTACTTCAAATAGGAGCTCCTGCTCAGTTTCAGAGGTGATATTATTAACGAATCTGCTATATGAGTTTGAAAGTACAGTAAAGGATTCTGAAGAGGGGGAGTACTCAATCCCTTTTGGTTCATTTTGGAGAGGGACTTTCCGCACCATTTCAGGGGTTATAGGACAATGCTTCCCTTCAATAAAAAGTTTGGTGGTGTTCTCATTGGTTGACGGGTCAGTAAAGAGCCTCACAGGGAGCAAGTCCCCTTTTTTAACGGGGTGGTACCATTCATAACCTACTATTTCACGGGCACTTCGGTAATAATCGAGAGAGAAAAAGGCATTTATCGGGGCAGCCTCTTTTGGAGGCAGAATCTCGAAATTTCCTTTAAAGGTAACTTCTACCACTATATAACCGCAGTCAGGTTTTATTTCAGCAGGGATAACAATACCTCCCTTATTGACTTTTAGTTTCGTTTCGCTCCCTAAAACTGTAACCTTTTCTATTTTACCACGAAAGGCAGGGAGAGTAATTTTTCTATCAAGAGGGAGCGAATTAATAAATAGAAAGAGGGAGCTCTTTCCGACTGTAACCTCTCCCCATGCAGGGGAGTGTGTCTCTGCAACAGGTGAGGTTCCATAAATGGCCTTACCATATTTTTTTAACCACCCACCCATTTTAGAGAGAACCTCAGCCTCAAACTCTACCACAGAGCCATCTCCGCGAGGACCTATATTAAGGAGGTAATTGCCTCCCTTTGCCACTACTGATACAAGACTCTGAATCTTCTCATTAACCTTGTCATTGAGATCTCCACGAATCTGCCAAGAGCGATACCCCCAAGTCTCAGGGAACATCGAAGCTGCTGTCTGCCAAGGGGTGGCGATTTTATAATCAGGAATTTCATTGTCTGCCATAACTGCAAAATCTCCGCAATTGTTTCCAAGCCTTCCGCTAATCATGCAGGAGGGTTGAAGGCGTTTTACGAGTGCGCGAAGCTCTGCACTCTGTTCCGGGGTAAGGGAACCCATATCGAACCAAAGTTCTGAAACAGAGCCGTATTGGGTTAGGATCTCCTCCACTTGCTTCATATTAAAACGATGGTGTTCAGGGGTAACAGGGTCGGCATTGTTACTTGAGGTGGGGTAAGCCGCAGGGAAATGCCAATCGATAAGCGAGAAATAGACACCGAAATTCAGTCCATATTTAGCGCATGCTGCTGAGAGTTCTTTCATCGGGTCACGACCAAAAGGGGTGGCATCCACAATGTTAAACTTCGAGTGTCGGGTATGGTACATTGAAAACCCATCGTGATGCTTTGAAGTAAAGACCACAGACCTCATTCCAGCACTCTTTGCCATTAACACAATACTGTCGGCACTCCATTTTACAGGATTAAATCCGGCTGCTACCTTTTCATAATAGTCGCTCCAGATACCGGCAAAAGATTGGATTTGCTCACTATATCCGCGTTCAATACGCCTTCCGTCCCATACCCCTCCAAGCTCCGAGTAGAGTCCCCAATGAATAAACAGAGAGAATTTATCCCCCTCCCAGCTCCTTTCACTTTCAGGAAC
>CAYSND010000223.1:0-2662 GCA_964432305.1 uncultured Muribaculaceae bacterium
CAATGACATACGGCTTGATAATCAGGCAGATGCATTGCCGTTGCTCAGAATGACAGTCGTCGGGTTCGCAATGACAGTCGTCGGGTCTGCAATGACATTTCGGGGCGGGTATAAAATTTATACCTATATTTGTTCATTAAAACTAACGCAAGATGCAAAAAATTAAAAACCCATGGGCACATCTCGAAGGATATAACTGTTTTGGTTGTGCGCCTAATAATAATGCAGGAGTAAAGATGGAGTTTTATGAGGAGGGGGATGAAGTGGTCTCTATCTGGAAACCCCAGCCTCAGTTTCAGGGGTGGTATAATACCCTGCATGGGGGGATTCAATCCCTACTTATGGATGAGGCGGCTGCTTGGGTGGTGACTACTAAATTACAGACCACAGGGGTAACTTCCAAGATGGAGACCCGATTTAGAAAACCTGTATATACCACAGATACCCATTTAACGATTCGTGCCTCTATAGTAGAACAGAAGCGTAATGTTATTATTCTTAAAGCAGCCATCTATAATCAGTCAGATGAACTTTGTGCAGACTCTGTACTTACATTTTTTACATTCTCTCCTGAGAAAGCCAAAGAGATGCTCTTCGGAGGCTCCGAATCTGAGTAGATTTACTCTTTGAATAACGATCTGCAGAGTGCCGGGATATCTGCTACCTCTATTACTTGGATGCCCCCTTCTGTTTTCTTTTTCTTCTTCTCTGTCTGATGGCTGAATGAGGAGATATAGATGGTGTGATAGCCGAGTCTTTCGGCTTCTGAAATCCTTCTATCTATCTGTCCGACAGGGCGTATCTCCCCACTTAAACCTACCTCCCCTGCAAAGCAAATCTGAGAAGAGATCGGAAGGTCAAAGTTAGAAGAGAGGACTGAGCAGACCACCGCAAGGTCACAAGCAGGGTCAGAGACCTTCATCCCTCCTGCAATATTGAGGAAAACATCCTTGGCAGCAAGTTTGAACCCTGCCCTCTTTTCAAGGACCGCAAGAAGCATATTTAGTCTGCGACTATCAAAACCTGTTGCGGAGCGTTGTGCGACTCCGTAAGCAGCAGTGGAGACAAGCGCCTGAATCTCAATAAGAAATGGACGGGTGCCATCCAGCATTGCACTAACTGCTATTCCGCTGAGGTTCTGTTGGTGCATCGGGGTAAGGATCTCTGAAGGGTTGCTAACCTCCCTAAGACCCACACCTGTCATCTCGAAAATTGCAAGCTCGGCAGTCGAACCGTAACGATTTTTAATGCTGCGGAGAATACGATAAGAGTGACGGGTATCCCCTTCGAATTGGAGTACCACATCCACTATATGTTCCAATACCTTAGGACCTGCAATAGCCCCATCTTTAGTAATATGCCCGATAAGAATAGTCGGGATATTGCTCTCCTTAGCGTATCTGAGGAGCGTGGCGGCACACTCTCTAACCTGTGAAACTGACCCCGGCGAGGAGTCGAGAGAGTCACTATAAATGGTCTGAATAGAGTCGATAATCAGGAGTTCGGGGGAGAGTTCCTTGGCACGAGTTATTATATTTTCGAGGAGGGTCTCTCCGAGAATATAACAATTGTCTTCAAGTTCCCCTTCACCCTTAGGGAGCCCTTGTTCCAATCTCTTGGCGCGGAGTTTTATCTGCCTTGGGGACTCCTCTCCGGAGACGTAAAGAGTCTTTATTGTCTTACAATAGAGTGGAATTTGGAGCGAGAGGGTCGATTTTCCTATTCCCGGTTCCCCTGCAATGAGAATCATTGACCCTTCGACTATCCCCCCACCGAGGATTCTCTCTATTTCCGGACTTCCAATGGAGATGCGACTCTCATTTGAAATGGAGATATCCTTTATAAGGGTTGGACGGGGGTTTGTCTCTCCGAGCAGAGAGCGGTCGCGTTGTCCTCCATAAGAACCACTACTCTCCTTTGAAACAATCTCCTCCACCATGGTATTCCACTCGCCGCAGGCGGGGCATTTGCCTAACCACTTGGAACTCTCATTTCCACAAGAGGAACAAAACCAACCTTTTTTAACTTTTGCCATAGATATATTACTTACTACAAAAATAGTTATATTTGTGGAGATTTTAACTTTTCACTACCAATCATTATGAAGAAATATTTTTTTCCACTTCTGCTGACTCTCCTTTTCACAGCTTTTTTTTCAAACTCCTACGCGCAGGTTTGTAATGACCGACAAGATGCTATTGTATCTCAAATAGATGAATATGTGGCTAAGGTTCGTAGTGACTGGCGCATTCCCGGTCTCTCTTTTGCCGTTATAAAAGATGGTAAAGTGCTCCTATCTAAAGGGTATGGTGTCAGGGAATTTGGCAAGAATGTCCCGGTTGATGAAAACTCTATTTATCAGATAGGGTCTGTCTCCAAGTCATTTACAGCCTCTGTGATGGCATCTTTGGTAGATGAGGGGCTTGTATCGTGGAATGACACAGTTAAAAACATCCTTCCCGACTTAGATCTTTATGATGATTGGGTAGAGAATAATCTGCTGGTTAAAGACCTTATGACTCATAAAACAGGTATTCAAGGGCAGGCAGGGACATATATTCCTAATTTGGGGTATGATAGAGAAGATATATACCAAATGCTTCACCTCTTAAAACCGGCTTATAGTTTTAGAAATGTCTATTCATATAATAACATTACTTTC
>CAYSND010000224.1:0-2657 GCA_964432305.1 uncultured Muribaculaceae bacterium
CTTTGGTAACTTTATTAAAAGATGAGAGATAGAGAGGTTCGTTTTTCTTTATAACTCTCCCCCTTGAAAAAGGAAACTCGGAGTCATAAAGAGGGAATACCACTCTAAAAACTCTGTTTGATTCTCTCCCTCTCCCCTCAGTTATCATTGTAGGGGCTTTAACCCCTTTGGGATCAAACTGCCAAAGGTCGAATTTGTCGGCTAATAAAAAGGCAGATTCATTCTCCATCCAAATAGGTGACGAATAAGGTCTTGGGGATTGGGGTGTATCTGTTTCATCATCCCAGAAAGTTACCCCCAAATCCTTTGTTATGTTTCGAGCCTCTGAGGAAGAGAGATTATATAGATACCAATTCAAATCCGAATAATCATACCAAAGGTAATAACTCCCCTCTCTTGATGCTCCGGAGAAAGAACCTGTAATTTTCTTTTTAAGGAGTTCACGCTCTCCGGTTAGCAGGGAGATCTTATAAAGGTCGTAGAAACCATCCGACTCCCATTGTCCCATAACCATATATGGTTTTGAGGTGACAGATAGAATATAATCTTGAACATTGTACTCTCCGACATTAACATTTGGTATCTCTTTATCTGCGAGTTGAATGATTTTAGAAGGGGAATTAAAAGTGTAAAGTGCAGTATATGATTTATTTTCTATTTCACTCTTTCTTATATCTTCTTCCACGGGGAGTATCTCTGCATCCCACCGCCAGATATTCATATTTACCCTCTCAAAATCGGGGGCAGTAGTATCTTTCTCGGCAGGGATAGGCTTGGTTCCCAAAACGAGCCTTCTTCCATCTTTTGAGAAGGTGAGAGAAGCCTTATCTGAGACCATCCACCCCTCAGGCACCCCCTCGGTCTTATTTGAAACAATAACTTCCGGTTCTTTTCCCACAGACATATTATATAGGTAGATATTGGTAAATTTCTCCTCACTCTTAGCTGTGTCGAGCTGTGCATAAAAGGCAATAGAGGTTAACCCCTCATTCTCTGACGGGAGTGAAAACTTAGCTTTTTTATCGCCAAGCAAAATGGGACTCAACTGTTTGCTCTCCAAGTTATATCTAAATAGACCTTTTTGGGCGAGAGAGTCCTTTTTCTCAGGTTTGGTAATATAAAAAAGGGTAGAGCCATCTTTAGAGACAGTATATTTTTCGACAAATTTAATAGTGTCCACCCCTCCGGTTAAGAGATTAAGAATATATATCGGCTTCCCTGCATCTTTATCAGGTTTTTTTGCTTTCTCTTTAGGGGTTTCGGTTTTGGTGGTATCTCTCTTCTCGCTCTCCTCCTTCTTTTCACTCTCCATAAAAACAACGAACTTTTTTAGCTCCTTCCCATACTTAAAGGAGTTGAGGTTCGGGTATTTTTTTATCTCTTTGCTCTTCAAGTCTATAACAGCAAGGGTGTCTTGCGGCATCTCCGGACCTTTTTTCTTTTTTATTTTCGCCTCACGTGTTTGGCTATATGTGGGAGAGATTTTAAGTACTGCATTTTTCCCGTCATTACTGATGACTGCATCAGAGCCTCTTGGGATGACAATACTCTCATCTTTCTTTAAATCATATAGATACAGAGTTCCATCTCCCTCTTGAGATGTTACATTATAGATGGCTGTTTTCCCATTGTAAGGGATACTCTGACTATTTAGTGACTGCCACGAATCGTAAACAGAGTGGTCTAAAGGCTTTTTCTGGGAAAAAACCAGAGTGGGGAAGAACAATAGAAATAAAAGAATTCCTTTAGTGGTCGCTAACTTTACCATAATTATTTAGTTTTATTATATAATTCTATCCTCTCTTTTACCATTATTGCAGCAGCGGCATCAGGGAGGCACTCAAGGCTGAATATAGGTATTCTTTCGATAATATCCGAAACGGAGGCACAGATAAGATCGGAGAGGGGTTCATCATAAGCAAATGCAGGGGGAGCCGAAGGGTAAAGGGCTCCAAAGGCGGCAATTTTTCCAAGCTCAATTATATGGTTTGCAGGGGCTTGGGAGAGTCTGACTATGGCTGCCACAGGGTAGTAGGCATCCTTATAGCAAGGGGTTTTACCGCTCCACGGAGAGCCGAAAACGAAAACTCTTCCATTGGCAGCAGATATAATGGGGCTGTCGTCATTTAGCAGAAACGAGCCGGGGATATTTTGTCTCCAGAGGCGAGTGTGTGTTGATTTCCCGGTGCCTGACTCCCCAAGGAAAAGTATTGCCCTATCATCATAGACTATAACCGAAGAGTGAATAGGGAAGGCTTTTTTCGGAGCTACTGCTATTGCAAAAGCCATCCACATCCCGAACCTGAGCATCGAAGAGTGAAGGGTCTCCTCCCAGTTACTGACGATGCGGAGCGAGTCATTGTCATTGATTTTATTGTCGCAGACAAAGAGAAAAGGGACTCCTTTTTCAGGAACCATCTTAAATAGATAGCGACTGCCGTCACAGTAAAAGGAACATTTAATAATCTCATCATCGAAATCAAATTCGTGAAGGGGTTTATGTAGCTCCGTATATTCCATCGCCTCTTTCATCTCTTCCAGCCTCCCTGCAACGGAAAATTCGAGATGAGGTTTGGTTGAGAGGTTGTCGTTTTTAAAGAGTGAAAATCCCTCAATTTTATCGAGAGGAGAGGTCGGCATGGTCGTCTCAAGACTTA
>CAYSND010000225.1:0-2656 GCA_964432305.1 uncultured Muribaculaceae bacterium
ATGTCTCTGAATTTTGGCAGGGTGTATTGGCAGCGGTTAAAGATCACTCGATTAAGCATATCTCTCTCGATCTGAACCCCTCTTCGAGTGGGCTCTGTATCTCTTTATCGGCGTGTGGTGTTCAGAGAAAGGGGACGCTAGAAAAGAGACCGGCATCTAAGGCTTTTGACCTGATATGTCTCTCAGGGAATGTGGGAGCAGCTTATATGGGGATGCATGTGCTTGAGAGGGAGAAGGTGGCTTTTAATAGTGACAGCAAACAGCCCGACCTCTCTAAATATAAATACCTTTTAGAGTCCTATCTTAGTCCCTATATTGACCCCGATATTTTAAAAAGATTTTCAGATGCGGAGATTTTCCCGGTGCGGGGATATTTCATTACCAAAGGTCTTGCAGAGGGGGTTAAAAGACTTGCCAAGGAGACCGGAATGGGGGCAAAAATCTTTATGGAGAAGATTCCGATTGCTTCACAGACCTTTGCCATGGCAGAGGAGATTAATATGGATCCCATTACAGCAGGCTTAAATGGGGGAGATGATTATAAGTTTATCTTTACTGTCTCTATCGAAAAACATGAGACTTTTAAGAGGGAGTTTCAGGACTATGATGTTATAGGTCATCTCGCTAAACCGGAAGTCGGTTCTGTTCTTGTCACCCCCGAAGGAGCCGAATTAGAATTAAAGGCGTTAGGGAGTTAAAAATAGACTCGGCAGCCACCTATGGGGGTAAGTCCCAGTTGGAACATGTATTTTACTTTTTTAGTGGTATAATCGAAGTATTTGGTTCCTACATTTTTATGGTTGGTGAGGTTACTAAGCTCGAAAAACCACTCCATAGACCAGAGCCTAAAATTCTGCTTCATAGCTAAATTTAGGTCAACACGGAAGTAGTCCGGTAATCTCTCTTCATAGGCACGAGTGTAATCGGGGGTAAAGTTCCCATTTGCCTGTTTTTTAAGAGGGACAACCCTTTTCCCCCCTATATAACATATTCTCGTATTGAGAGAGAGGAGAGTTCTTTTACCCAATTTCCACTCATAGCCTGCTAGTGCATTGAGAGAGTAATTCCCTGCAAACCTTGTTCGTCTCTCTATTGTATCATAACCGGTGTAAAAGCTATCATAAAGAGTTCCTGTTAGCAAAAAGTAGTAGTTTTTATTTAAATACTTCTCCAAGGTTATCTCGATTCCGTAATTCCGCCCTGTTCCTTTATTTACAAATACTGCATCCCAATCGTTGTAATAGTCATCACCCATATTTATTATTGATTCGGCAGGTTTGCCAGGTAGTACAGGGATGTTATAAAGATGTTGGTAATAGAGTTCTGTTTTCAGATTGAGGTCTTTCCCTATTTTTTGGTTGTAACCGATAACTCCTTGGAAATTTCTACTCATCCCCAATTCTATATTTGTCTCCACATTCTTCTTTCTAAAGAAATAGACCTCTTTCGGTTGAAGTTGTGAGTACATTCCCCCACCCAAACTAAAAGTTGCCGTTTGAGAAGCTCTCCATTTTACCCCAATACGTGGTTCAAAAGAGTAGTTGCCATTTAGTGAGAAGTTTTGGGTGTAAATACCCGAGGTGACGCTCCAAGAGTCGTTAAAGAGGTGTTGCAGCTCTGTAAAAGCTTTGAAAAGAGAAGAATAATCATCGCAGCTCTGAATAATCCTGGTGGTTCTCGATATGTTTTCAAGGTCGGTATGATAGATAGAGAGAGTTATACCACTTTTAATAGAAATTTGATTACCTATCTTACTGTAAAGGGATAAGTTTATGTCGTATTGTTCCGCTATCTCTCTCCCTGTAAAAATCATGACAACATTTGGTGTCGGGTATCCGACACGCTTATCATCAATTCCTCGAAAAAAGCGTTGATAGGAGATTCTGTTTTCTAATCGAGTGGAGGTAGCAAAACGATGTGTATAGTTTATTCCTGTAAAAATTTGGTCATTACTAATACGCATATCATAGTTATTCACTTGCGTGTTTGGAACATAGTCACTCTCTTTTTCTGTTTCGGAGAAATAGTGTACTTTGCTGCCGCCTAACATTGTGACCCATGAAAGATTGCCGTTTCGGAGAGGGATGTTTATTTTCGAGGTCATATCCTTGTATTCAGGAGTTCCCCCCGTTCCGAAATTAATTCCCACTTTTTCCATTATTTTAAGAAAAGAGTAACGGGCATTGATCATATACGAAGATCCTCGTTGTTTTGAAATAGGTCCCTCTGCACCTAATTCCAAACCATTGAACCCTATTGCAGCTATAAATTCGTGTTTTTGGTTATTTCCGTTGCGAAGACGGAGGTCGTATAGTCCGGCAGTAACATTGCCAAACTCTGCAGGGAAAGCCCCTGTATAAAAATCAGAATTTGCTAACTGATTGTTGTTTAACATCCCTACGGGACCACCTGTTCCTCCCAACATTCCGAAATGGTTTGGGTTAGGAATCTCAAAACCGTCTAATCTCCATTGTACTCCGGTAGGGGAGTTGCCACGCACAATAATATCGTTTCGAGAGTCTTGAGTGGCGGTAACTCCGGCAAAGTTTGAGACCATACGGGCAGGATCGCCCCATGAGCCGGCATATCGGTTTGCCTCTTCGCTGCTTAACATTCGGGCACTAACTACAGCTAATTTATTTAGAGGCTGGGTTTT
>CAYSND010000226.1:0-2653 GCA_964432305.1 uncultured Muribaculaceae bacterium
TGAGAATATGCTTGTCGCACACAATATGGGGATAGGTCTATATGGTATCGGTATTGCTGCTGTAGGGATGCTCTCTACACTCGGTATTACTTTGGCAACTGACTCTTATGGTCCTATTGCAGATAATGCAGGGGGGAATGCAGAGATGAGTAAGTTAGAGCCGGAAGTAAGGAAGAGAACTGATATCCTCGATGCTCTTGGAAATACTACTGCTGCAACAGGTAAAGGGTTTGCAATCGGCTCTGCTGCTTTAACAGCATTGGCACTTATTGCCTCATATATTGAAGAGATAAAAGTAGGATTACAAAATATAGGACAGCATGTTATAGAAGTAGGTGGTAGGAGTGTTGAAGTTACAACTGCTACAATACCTGATTTTCTTGAATATTTCCAGCTTAATGTGATGAATCCGAAACTTCTTGCAGGAGTCTTTATTGGTTCGATGATGTCTTTCCTCTTCTGCGGACTTACTATGAATGCAGTAGGAAGGGCTGCCCAAAAGATGGTTGAAGAGGTTCGTCGTCAGTTTAGAGAGATTAAAGGGATTTTAACAGGGGAAGCTACCCCCGATTATGCACGTTGCGTGGCTATCTCTACTAAAGGGGCGCAGAGAGAGATGCTTTTCCCATCACTACTTGCTATTATAGTCCCTATAGTAGTAGGGCTTGTTATCGGAGTACCCGGAACAGTCGGACTTCTCGTAGGGGGGTTAGGCTCAGGATTCATCCTCGCTATCTTTATGGCAAATTCAGGTGGAGCATGGGATAATGCCAAGAAATATGTCGAGGAGGGGAACCTCGGTGGTAAAGGCTCAGAGTGCCATAAAGCGACCATAGTAGGCGATACAGTAGGTGATCCTTTTAAAGATACCTCAGGACCCTCTCTGAACATCCTTATCAAGCTGATGAGCATGGTCTCAATAGTAACTGCCGGACTTAATGTGGCATTTACTCTGATTTAATATTTCCATCTTAAATACGTAACTACCTTACTATATTTAATACGAATATGGTTTATCATTATTGCCATTTTAACGTATTCTATGGGCATTTCTTTTTTGGAATATTAATAATTCTATTTATATTTGTAAATAATTATAATAAGAAATCTTGCGAAAAGTTAAAGTTCTTTATTTCACAACATAGGATTAGAAAAAATCACTATTATTTATATTACTAACTTATTACTTTATTCATTAAAAAATTATTTACATGAAAAGAATCAAACTATTTTTGACATGTCTTTTGCTTCTGTTTACAGCCGCTTTGTATGCTCAAAACATACAAGTTAAAGGGACTGTAACTGATGTGTCTTCAGGAGAACCCATCCCTTTTGCTTCCATTCAAGTTAAAGGGACTATGGTCGGCACTGCAACAGACGATTATGGTAAGTATTCCATCTCTGTTCCTGCTAATGGTGTTTTGATTTTTAGCTCAGTTGGCTACTTAAATGTTGAAACACAAGTTATGAATCGTACAGTCATTAATGCAGCTTTATCAGTTGATGCGATTGCGCTTGAGGATGTGATACTTGTTGCATATGGTTCTACTAAAAAAGAATCCTTTACAGGATCAGCAGAGGTTCTTAAATCTGAAAGTCTTAAAAAGAGGACTGTTTCCAACGTTACCAAGGCCGTAGAAGGTCTTGCAACAGGAATACAAGTTACCTCCGGTAGCGGACAACCCGGATCTGGTTCCTCTATAGTTATTAGAGGATTCGGCTCTATTAATGCTTCTTCACAACCTTTGTATGTAGTTGATGGTATTCCATTTGATGGTGCTATCAGTTCAATTAACCCAAATGACATCGAGTCTATGACCATATTGAAAGATGCTTCGGCAGGTGCCTTATATGGTGCTCGTGGGGCAAATGGCGTAGTTATGATTAACACTAAAAGAGGTGGAGTTGAAGGAGAAAAAATGACAATTAATTTTAAAAGCATTGTAGGGGTGTCCAACCGTGCTATTCAAAATTATGAGACTCTTAATGTTAAGGAGTGGATGGAGTATAATTTCTTAGCCTATAAAAACTACGAGATTTTCAATAATGGTGTAGCTCCTTCTTTAGCAGGTGCCGCTGCTATTGTAGCTATGGCTTCTGGTCCAAGTAAAATATATGGACAGAATGAATTATATAACCCATATAATTATAAATTAGCCGAATTATTCGATTTAACAACCGGAATGATTAGGAATGATGCTCAACTCAAATGGTCAGATAACTGGCTTGATGAAGTCACAGCTAAAGCTCCTTTAAGACAGGAGTATAACCTCTCTGTTACCGGCTCTACCAAAAATTCTCGCTATATGGCTTCTATAGGTTATCTTGAAGAGGAAGGTACTTTACAGACAACTAATTTTAATCGTTTCTCTGCCCGTACAAATGTGGATGTGAAACCTGTTGAGTGGTTTAAATATGGGATCAATATGAACTTCTCCCAGACCTTAAGTAACTATTTAAGTGCCACAGGTTCTGCTACTTCAAACGTCTTTTATTCCTGTTTTTTAATGTCTCCTATCTATCCTATTTGGGAAGTAGATGCTGATGGGAAACGTATCTTAGATGCGAAAGGACAGAAGAAGTTTGATTATGGATTGGGACGTGGAGCTGGTGCTCAACAGAATTACAACTCAATTGCTACTCTATATGAGGA
>CAYSND010000227.1:0-2635 GCA_964432305.1 uncultured Muribaculaceae bacterium
TCGCCATATTCTCTTTTATATTTGAACTTACAAAGATAGTTATTAATCCATAAATTTATTACTTTTGTTTCTGTTTTCAATTATCAAGCCATGTCAGACATTTTACCAATAATTAGCAACGATGGTTCGACAACTTTCTTTTCTGAACGTTTCGGGGAGACATATCATTCCCGTTCGGGGGCTGTCGAGGAGTCAAAACATGTCTTCATAGATAATGGTCTCAAAAGGTGGATTAGTTTGACTGAAAAAATGTCAGGAAAACAACCCCTTACCTGCAATATTATCGAATATGGATTTGGAACGGGGTTGAATACACTGCTCACTATGGTTATAGCCGCAAACCTTAAAGCAGGTAATAGAGCTATAAAAATAAGATATATCACCATAGAGAAATACCCAATTACCGAAAAAGATATTAAGGAGATAAATTATTGGGAATTTTTAGATTCTTTATGTCAACTGCTTGGATTTCCTGAAGTCTGCGGTTACCCTTGGGAGGAGCTTTTTAAAACTCTGCACTCTTCACCTTGGAATCAAGAAACTATTATATCAGAGTGTTTTACTTTAATTAAAGTATTAGGAGATTTTAACGATTACCACCCGACAGAGTCTATAGATGTGGTCTATTATGATGCCTTCTCTCCTGTGGCGCAACCGGAATTATGGAGTGCCGATATTTTCTCCCGAATCTCGGCAAATATGAACCATGGTGCAATTTTTGCAACCTACTCATCTAAAGGAACTGTAAAAGAATCTCTTCGTAGTGCAGGGCTTAAAGTCGAAAGACTCCCAGGATACGGTTCTAAACGCCACATGGTTATAGCCACTAAACTTTAAGATGATATAAAAAATAAATATAATAGTATGAGAATAAGAAACATAGCATTAGTAGCACACGATAATAGAAAAAAAGATCTGATAGAGTGGGTTAAATTCAATAAAAAGACTCTTGAAAACTACAAACTAATCTGTACCGGTACCACAGGGAAGTTGGTAGAAGAGGCACTGAAAGTTGACCTTGAAAAAGGGAAAAAATTAGATATAGTAAAACTCAAATCAGGACCTTTAGGGGGTGACCAACAGATGGGGGCATACATTTGTGAGGGTAAAATAGACTTGTTGGTATTCCTTTGGGACCCTATGCAACCACAGCCACACGATGTCGATGTTAAAGCTCTGTTACGTATATCGAGTCTTTATAATATCCCCACAGCCTGTAATCGCTCCACAGCTGATTTCCTAATCTCCTCCCCCCTCTTTAACAGAGAGTACTCCCCTATCAGAAAAGATTACGGAGAGTATCTTAACCGAAAAGTAGAGTAATCAGAAAGAGATATTGACGCTAAGTTTTAAAGCTGAATTTTCTTTAAAACTATCGTTTCTATAGTAGCCATATCGATAAAAACCCCCTACTCCAAACCCTATATAGTACATATCCATAATAGGTATTCTCAGAATACTGTTAACTATTAATCCCGATTCCAAAAAGACCCTCTCTTTAGTCTTAAAATCTATCACGTGAAATGAAGGGTTCTTCAAGTCTCCCCACCCTATATTATGAACCACTAAGAATTGGGGATTAAAGTATTTACTTGTGAAGAAAAGTGAGCCAAAATTGTGGGTAAAAAAGAGATTGACATACCTGTCGGAGAGAAACTCATAAGGGGAGAGGGTCTGAAAAGAGTTATCCAATATTAGTGAAATATCTGAGTTTTTACTCCCTTCTCCAGTAAAAAGGAGATTATAAGGTAGGGGTTTGTCGATAAATCCACCCTCTAATCTTAGTCGAGTCTCCCCGATGCGTCCATTATAAGCTATATAATCTATAGCCCCCTCTAACTTATTATAACTTAACCCCTCTCTATCAAAGAGATTAACCCCTTTTCTATATGAGAGAGTTACCTTAGGATTTCCCTCGTAATTTACCATTCGCTGAGTACCCCAAGTACTCAACTCCTCTCCATGAGCATATCCTATGTTTAATTGTAACTCATCAGAGCGATAATCATTTAGCTGTGAACCTTTATACAAGTAAGTGTAATTAGGTCTCAAATCTCTCATTCTCAAAGAGGTGTGTACCTTAAAATATGGAAATGGTCGGAAAGAGAAATCTACCCCTTTCTCGACAAAGCTATCATATCTATTCCCAATATAGCTTCTTAGATAACTATTGAAAAGAGAACCATACTCATTTGAGGTCTCAATTCCGGCCTCCTTTAAGTCGCTCCGATAGAAAAATTTTAATCGAATCTCATGGTACTTATTAATATCAATAATTAAATCTCCCCCATATTTATATTTTTTGTCCCTAAAACCATACCCCACATACCCCCCTACAGAGAAGTTATTGAGAATCCTATCATTGGTATATAACCCGAAACCTACCCTATTCCCCTCAAAATCATTGGCTCTATATATCCTCTGTAAATCAATATCGAAACAGTAAAATGGAAGCCTCCCGTTGGCTAATTTTGGTAACGCCTTTATCTTCCTGTCGAAATTGTGCTTTTGACCAATGCTGTCGAGAAGATTAAATGTCCTCAACTCTCTAACAGTAAGGGTATCAGGACGTGCGAGAGTCATAATGGAGTCACTAAGTTTAATGGAGTGGTAATCCACAAATACCTTTTCTAGC
>CAYSND010000228.1:0-1471 GCA_964432305.1 uncultured Muribaculaceae bacterium
AGATGAGCTCCCCTCTTTGGCAATAAGGGCTGGAATCATTACATTTTCAAGGGCAGTAAATTCGGGAAGCAGATGGTGAAACTGAAAAACAAAGCCGATGTTTTTATTCCTAAAATCAGAGAGTTTATTATGGGAGAGAGCGGTAATATCAACCCCATCAATAGTCAAGACCCCTGCATTGGGTTTAGAGAGAGTACCTAAAATTTGAAGCAGAGTCGATTTCCCTGCCCCACTTGCACCCACAATCGAAACCACCTCTCTCTCCTTTGCCTCGAAGTCAATCCCTTTCAGAACCTTCAATGTCCCGAAAGACTTTTCAATTCCTACCGCTTTTATCATAAACTCAAAATCTATTATTAATTACTAGGAGTAGGCGCCTCTTCAGGTTTTGATGGTTTAGTCATACCTTTCAGCATATCCATCAGCTTAAACCTAAATGAATCCTCTGCAAGGAAGAGTTTTGCCACCTTAGCAGGAGAGAGAATCTTGTAAAACTCAGGTAAGTAGAGCTCTTGAATAGCTATCTCCTTTTTCATATTGTCGATATAGAGTTGAGTTGCCTTCCTGAAATCTACATCAGAGGTATTTCCCGCTTTATCAAGCTTGCGTAACTCCCTTAAAGAACTCCTTGTTTCATTACTTGCCTTTGAAAACTCATCCCAGTATTTATTATATACGGGCCAAAAACTCTTTGCCTCTTCAGGTGTAATACCGATTTCAGTAGTGAAGAAAGCAATTTTTGCACTCACTATCTGTTCATGTCTATTCTTTGTCTCCTTGTTTTTCCACTGACCTAATCCCTGTCCGTGTCCCTGTCCAAAGGAGGAAATAGTTATTAGTAGAATGAAAGCAATGGTTATAAGTCGTTTCATATTTTTATGTTATTGATTATTATATATATCGTAATATTCGAGAAGTTCTCCCGTCGAGATACTCTCCTGAATCCGGGTTCCGACTTCATCATCAATCACAAAATCTTCATAAGCACCTTCGAGTGAGATATCATCATACAGATTATCTACCATAGCAATATTAATATGCCCGGCATCAACAAGCTGAACGAGTAAATCCTCTTCCTCGGCAACTGTCGAGCCTGAAAAAGATTTGGTAAAATAGATGGCACCATAAACTATTCCGAAAATCACCAGAAATGCTGTTGTAAGTCCGGCGTAAGCCTTATTAAAAGCAAGTATCTTCTTAAAAGGTGAAGCAGAGACTAAAAGTTCCTCCTCCTCGTCATTTCTAAAAATACGTTTATGAACCCCTTTTTCTAACACTGCATAATAATTATCAGGCATAGAAAACGGATTCTCTTTTAACTTGGGATGGTCAAGTCCCATCGGCTCTTCTATGTTATATTCTTTTTTCATCTGTTTCTTTGACATCAAATAGTTAAAAAGGTTTAATTTATCTTCTCCAAACTCTCTTTTATTTTAGTGTAAGCGTGGTGATAAGAGGCTTTTAACGACCC
>CAYSND010000228.1:1571-2627 GCA_964432305.1 uncultured Muribaculaceae bacterium
AAAAGAGGGGAGATTACACCAAACTTTCACAAAGGTCTCTTGAAGCAGATCATTGGCATCCTCATGACTCCCAACGAGTTTCCTGATATGCCAATAAATCCTCTCATGATATTTACGCATAATGAGATTAAAGGCATATTCCTCTTTGCCTTCTTTGTAAATGTCGAGAATATCTTTATCGTCTTCAAACATTTTTTCTGGCAAAAGCCTTCTTGGCAGCCGTTACAATATGTTTTGAGCTTAGTCCATAAGCGACCATAAGTTCTGCCGGTTTCCCGCTCTGTCCGAAACGGTCATCTACAGAGATAAACTCCATAGGAGTAGGAATTTCTCTTGCAAGTACACCTGCAATAAGTTCTCCTAATCCTCCTGCCACAGAGTGTTCTTCAGCACAGACAACAGCACGAGTCTTGGCAGCAGATTCAATTACAGCTTTAACGTCAAGAGGTTTTATGGTATGTATATTTATAAGCTCGGCAGAGATCCCCTCTTCTGCAAGAGCATCCACAGCAAGAAGAGCCTCCCACACCAAATGCCCTGTTGCAAAAATGGCAACATCACTCCCCTCGACCAACTTTAATGCTTTCCCTATCTCGAAAACTTGATTCTCAGGGGTAAAATTAGGGACAGCAGGTCTTCCGAAACGGAGATAAACCGCCCCTTTCATATTTGCAGCAGCTATAGTGGCAGCTTTAGTCTGATTATAGTCGCAGGGGTTTATAACAGTCATTCCGGGAAGCATCCTCATAAGACCAATATCTTCCATGGTCTGGTGCGTCGCCCCATCCTCTCCAAGGGTAATCCCTGCATGAGAGGCCGCTATCTTAACATTCGTTTCACTATACGCCACCGCCTGTCTTACTTGGTCATAAACACGGGCAGTAACGAAATTGGCAAAAGAGCCCACAAACGGGATTTTACCACCGATGGCAAGCCCTGAAGCCACCCCTATCATATTAGCCTCTGCTATACCGCATTGGAAAAACCTTTCGGGATGCTCTTTTGCGAACTCATCCATTTTAAGAGACCCTATCAAGTCTGCACAGAGTGCCACCA
>CAYSND010000229.1:0-2602 GCA_964432305.1 uncultured Muribaculaceae bacterium
CTTTTATTGAAAAAGAGATTTCAAAAGAGCTCGGGAAAGGGGTTACAGTTCAATACACCAAACAGATAAGCGGTGGTTTTAATATCGGTCCTAAAGATGGGAGCTATATGATTAGTTTCTCAGATGATAGTTTTGAAAAACTCTTCGCCGCATATTTAAGACCAAGTACTAAGAAATTTCTATTTGGATAGTAAATGAACAATTACCACTATATCATAGCAGGCCTCCCCGAGTTGGTGCCGGATTTTGAAGTTCAGGAGTTCTCATACCCTGATATGCAATCCGCTATTGTATCCCAACTCTCGGCGAAGGATGCGAGGCTTGTGGAGTGGCTTGAGTTTGGACTTGAGTCACATAATATGTCCCATCATTTTTATAGTGCAGCGAAAAGATCAAAAAATAACTTTATTTTAGAGTTCTTCAAATTTGAGCAGCTTCTAAGAAATACTCAAGTTCAGTTTTTGGCTAAACAGACAGGGAAAAAGGGGGAAGACTATTTCATAGGGGAATATAGTACAGAGTTTGAAGAGTACAATAAAATACTATCCGTTTTCCGCACTGAAAATATAATCGAAAGAGAGAGACTCATAGATAGATTAAGATGGGAAAAGATATCAGAAATAGTAACCTTCGAATATTTCTCCATAAATGTTATCCTTGCTTTTTTAGCTAAAGCAAAGATAATTGAGAGATGGAATCGTTTAGATAGAGAGGAGGGGGCTAAATTATTTAGAGAACTCGTTTCAGAAGTACGAGGGACTTTTAAAGGAATAAAAATATAAATAAATAATAATAGATATAAATGAAAACCACAGGAAAAGTTACGGGTATAATTGCCAACCTCGTTACAGTTGCCGTTGACGGACCTGTTTCTCAAAATGAAATCTGCTTCATCAATGTTCCCGATGCAAAATTGATGGCTGAAGTCATTAAAGTTACAGGGAACAATGCCTTCGTGCAAGTATATGAGAGCACCCGTGGATTGAAAAATGGGAATACCGTTGAATTTGAAGGGTATATGCTCCAAGTTATTTTAGGACCGGGGCTCCTTTCAAGCAACTATGACGGACTACAAAACAATTTAGCTACTATGGAGGGGGTTTTCCTAAAAAGAGGAGAATATACACACCCTTTAGATTTAGAAAAAGAGTGGGAGTTTACCCCTATAGCTTCTGTCGGAGACGAAGTTATCTCGGCAGATTGGCTAGGAGAGGTAAAAGAGGGATGGCTCCCTCATAAAATTATGGTTCCATTCTCTTTTAAAGGTACATTTAAGGTAAAAAAAATAGCTCCGTCAGGAACTTATAAGGTTTCAGATACCATTGCTGTTTTAACAAACGAGTCAGGGGAAGATGTGGATGTAACTATGATGCAGAAATGGCCTGTTAAGGTGGCTGTTGAATCATATAAAGAGAAACCAAGACCATATAAGATTATGGAGACAGGAGTTCGTTGTATCGACACCCTGAATCCTATAGCTGAAGGGGGTACAGGATTTATCCCCGGACCTTTTGGTTGCGGAAAGACAGTTCTCCAGCATGCCATAGCGAAACAAGGAGAGGCAGATGTTATCGTAATGGCTGCCTGCGGAGAGAGGGCAAACGAGGTAGTGGAGATATTTACAGAGTTTCCTAAACTTATTGACCCTCATACAGGTCGCCACCTTATGGAGAGAACCACCATTATCTGTAATACCTCTAACATGCCCGTTGCAGCTCGTGAGGCATCTGTATATACAGCAATGACCATCTGTGAATATTATAGGGCAATGGGACTCAGAGTACTGCTTCTTGCAGACTCCACTTCACGTTGGGCACAGGCACTCCGTGAGATGTCAAACCGTATGGAGGAGCTCCCCGGAGCAGATGCATTCCCTGTTGACCTCTCTGCTATTATTTCAAACTTCTATGCCCGTGCAGGGGTAGTGGTTCTAAATAATGGTCAGAGCGGAGCAATTACTTTCATAGGGACAGTATCACCTGCCGGAGGTAACTTAAAAGAACCTGTAACAGAATCAACCAAGAAGGCGGCAAGAGCATTCTACGCACTAGCGCAGAGTCGTGCAGATATGAAGAGATACCCCGCTATCGACCCTATAGACTCATATTCTAAATATTTGGAATACCCTGAAATCGTAGATTATCTTAAAAGTGCTATTGAGAAAGATTGGGTTGACAAAGTATTAAAAACCAAGAATATCATTCGTAGAGGAAAAGAAGCTGCCGAACAGATTAATATATTGGGGGATGATGGAGTTCCTATCTCATATCACCAAATGTACTGGAAAGCGGAACTTATTGACTTCGTTATCCTTCAGCAAGATGCTTTTGATTCAACAGACGCCTTAACTCCCATTGAAAGACAGGAGTTTATGCTTACCCTTGTACTGACAGTTTGCGATTTCCAGAAATCATTTGAGAATTTTGAGGAGTGCTCCAATTTCTATAAGGAGGTAATTAATATTCTCAGACAGATGAACTACTCTGAATACAAGAGCAGTAATTTCAATAAATACCTTGAGCAAATTAATAAAATCATAAGCCATGAGTAGTAAAGCATTTCAAAGAATATATACAAAGCTCGACTCCATTACCAAAGCGAC
>CAYSND010000230.1:0-2595 GCA_964432305.1 uncultured Muribaculaceae bacterium
ACTCTAAGTGAGGCTATAAACATTATAGCTGTATAGAGAGCCCAAGCGAGAAGGTAGAAACCGACATCTGATGCAGTTGAGACATATATATTATAGATGTTTAACATCCAGATAATCCCTAATCCAATCCAAAAACTTCCATAAGCCACAAAGGCGCTGTAACCGAAATTGTTACCCATTTTCTGTTCTTGAAATCCGGCTATCATCTGAGCGAGTCCCCCAAAGCTAAATCCCATTGCCAATACAGGACCCAATCCAAGAAGCCCGATATTGTGAAACTGTAATAAAAGGGTTGTTAAACCAAAGCCGGCAAGTCCTACTACTGCAGGATTTCCAATTTTTTTCTCCATTTCTAATCTGTTTTAAAAGTTAAGCGGCAAATATAGTATAGAATAAATGATTTCCCAAGCCGCTTCAGCCTGAAATGCCAGCCACTCCCGTCCTCCGATATATTTAGCACACTTTTTAGTCTCAAGTGAGGGGTTACGGTAGTTTGCCTCTATCACTACTTTACCTGAATAGTCTATAGTAAGGAGAGCATCCACCGAAAGTGGAAGTGTATAAATAATAATATCGTTTTGGTTTATAAGTTCTCTAAAATCGCTAAAGTTGGCAGCAGTAGGGGAGTGGTAACCACTTTTTTTAAGGGAGTTGATAAAATCGAGAGATTTTTCATGATGGCGGTTTATGATAGTTGTCTCCAAGCCAAGGCTTAAGCTCGCTATAGCGGCTGCTCTTCCTGCCCCTCCGCACCCTATAACCAAAACCTTTACCCCCTCTACCTTGTCGCACCCTTTGAGAATAGATTTAGTAACTCCTATAAAATCAGTATTATGAGCCTCTATACCCTCTCTCTTTTTAATAAGCAGGTTTGAAGCCCCTATCATTTTACAGATATGTGAATGAAAATCAGCCCTTAAGAATGCCTCTTCCTTAAATGGAGTAGTAATATTTACTGCGTCATACTCTTTCTTGAAAATCTCAAAACCCTCTTCAAAGCTCTCTGTCTCAATTAAATCATAGACAATAGAGGGATCAAAGCTCTTAAATAGGCGAGGTGACTCGCTATGCTCTATAGGGAAACCGATAAGCCCTAATCTGCACTTACCCATTATGTCTCTGTCTGACTGCTTCATAACATAATATTGCTGCCGAAACGGATACATTTAGAGAGTCCATCTTCCCAAGCATCGGTATTGATATTTTTCTCTCCGCAGCCTCTCTCCAAATCTGGGAAAGTCCTTCAGATTCTTTTCCTAAAACAATAGCAATGGCTCCTCTCATATCCGTATCATAGTAGAGTTCAGAGTCTTGAAGCTGTGCAGTAAGTATGGAAATCTTCTCTTTTTTTAACCACCCAATAGCCTCCTCAGAGGTGGAAGTTACGACTTGTTGCAGAAAAACAGACCCTATGCTTGCCCTTATCAGATTCGGGTTATAGAGGTCTGTAAGCGGGTCACAAACAATAATAGCATCCACTCCTGTCGCCTCTGCACTTCGTAGCACCGCCCCAAGATTTCCCGGCTTCTCTACCCCCTCAAGTACAATAATAAGAGGATTATTTTTCAGTTTTAACCCTTCCAATTTCAGCTCTCTGCTTTTGAATACCGCTACTATCCCTTCGGTGCTTCCGCGCAATGCAATCTTCTCATATACATATTTTGAGACTTCAATGAGTGGAGTCTCAAGTTCCTCTAATTCTCTGCTGTTAAAGAGTTCGGGACAATAAAAAAGAGTGTCGGGGAGGTAACCCCCTTCGAGGCACTGTCGAAATTCCCTTCTCCCTTCTACCACAAATAATCCCCTCTCCCTTCGCTCTTTAGATTTCTCTTGAAGCTGCAATAAATCCTTTATACGGGGATTTTGGGCTGAGGTTATTTTGTCTATAAACATTTAATTCTCCTCTTCCTTATGGGAGTTTTTTTCAGGGCGCATTTGAGGGAAGAAGAGTACATCTTGGATGGAGGGGGAGTTGGTCATAATCATGGCAAGTCTATCTACCCCGATTCCCATTCCTGAAGTAGGGGGCATCCCATACTCAAGGGCACGGACGAAGTCCATATCTATAAACATTGCCTCATCATCCCCTTTATCTTTTAGTCGAACCTGTTCGTGGAATCTTTCGAGTTGGTCGATAGGGTCATTTAGCTCGCTATAGGCGTTAGCTAACTCTTTTCCATTTACAAATAGTTCAAATCTCTCTGTAAGTCCCTCTTTACTACGATGCTTTTTGGTAAGCGGAGAGGTCTCGGTAGGGTAGTCGGTAATGAATGTCGGCTGAATAAGGTGTTTTTCACAATACTCACCGAAGATAGCATCTATAAGTTTTCCAACCCCCATACTTTTATCTGTAGGAACACGCAACTTCTCACAAACCTTCTTCAACTCCTCTTCTCCCATCCCCTCAATATCGACCCCTGCATACTCTTTTATAGCCTGAATCATCGGAAGTCTGCGATATGGCTTTTTAAAATCTATCTCTTTATCTCCGAGAGGAACAATAGTCTTACCATGAAGGGCAATAGCCACCTTTTCAATCATCTCCTCTACGAACTCCATCATCCAGATATAGTCTTTATATGCCACATAGATTTC
>CAYSND010000231.1:0-2591 GCA_964432305.1 uncultured Muribaculaceae bacterium
TCTCCCTATCCTCTACAAACCTCCCTGCACAGAACACCCCTACACCCACTTTGGAACCCTATTTTTGTACCCATAAAGGGATGTCCATTGAATACACCCGAAGAGAACCCGACGGAAAAGTTAAATGGTATCATCAGATGAAGATTTTATCTGTTCCGGATAATAAATTAAATGGAGAGACTACCTATACCTCCGTAATTTTAAACCCAAAAAGGAAATCCAGATTCGAGAAACCACTTGAGATAACTGCCTATATTAAGAATGGGGCTGTAGAGATAGAGCTTGGTCTCCTTATGGTCAATATATTTAAAAGTGTGGCAGGGGAGTCTTTAAAAGTTACCGCGACAGGTGCACGGACAGTGCTTCCTTACATTATGAAAAAGGGGGAGAGTTTACCTAACGCCTCCACAGCGGTAAAAACTTTCGGAATGACGATGAATGTGGATGTTACTGAGCGGAAAATTATCGGTTTAGATACACTTACTACTGATGTCGGAGTTTTTCCTTGTGTAATCCTTCAGGAACATAAAGTGGAGAAGGGGATGGGGCGAAATAGAGTCACTACAGCTAATACCTGGTATGCTCGTGGAATGGGGATGATTCGCCATGATACATATGATAAAAATGGTAAATTGGAGAGCATAGAAGTCATAACTAAAATCGAAAAATAAAAAAATTTTTCTAATTGTTTTTTGTATTGATTTTAGATATATATTTGCCACACTTTAATATAATTTATGCATATCGGAATTACTTATGACCTAAGGAGTTACTACATGTCCAAGGGTTTTACAAAAGAGGAAGTGGCGGAATTTGATTGTGAGGAGACTGTTGATGCTATTGTGGCAGCTATCGAGAGTAGAGGTCACGAGGTGGATAGAATAGGGTGCGTCAAACAATTAATGGAGCGACTCCTTAAAGGGGATAGATGGGATTTAGTCTTTAATATAGCAGAAGGGATGAACAGTATTGGGAGGGAGGCACAGATTCCTGCCCTTCTTGATGTTTACAAAATCCCTTTCACTTTTTCTTCTACAGAAATACTTGCGGTAGCACTTGATAAAGGGTTGACCAATGCCGTTATGAGATCTTATGGAGTAAGAACTGCCGAATTTTTCGTAGTTCGTAAACTAAGAGATGTCTATCGTGTTAAAATACCTTTTCCACTCTTCGTGAAACCTATTGCAGAGGGGACAAGCAAAGGAATCAATCGTTATTCACGCATAGATGACTTCGACGAGTTACAGCGACAGTGTAAATATGTTTTAGAGACTTTTCACCAACCTGCTTTGGTGGAGGAATATCTCCCCGGAAGAGAGTTTACTGTAGGTATTATTGGAACAGGAGATGATGCGAAGGTTCTGGGTGTTATGGAGATTTCACTAATTGCCGGGCCACATACCGAAGCTTATACCTATGAGAATAAAATAATGTATGAGGAGCGTGTCGATTATACTCTTGTTGATGAACCGAGAGTTGCCAAACTTGCCCTGAAAGCATGGCAATCGATACATTGTAGAGATGCCGGGAGGGTAGATATTCGTTATAACCGCAAAGGACACCCCTGTTTTATGGAGGTTAACCCTATGGCAGGACTTAACCCCAACTATTCGGATCTCTGTATTCTCTGCCAAAAGGTAGGATACCCCTATGAAGAACTTATTAACCATATCGTAGATGAGGCTTATGCAAGAGGACATGAATAATCCTATGAAACTTTTAATTCTTAAAGATGAAATTACCTCTGAGAGTGCTATTGACGAGATAGATAATCAGATAGAGGCTGACTTCGTGGAGAGTTCACTCTCTTCTAAATATCAAATAAAACAGCTCCCTTTTTCCCCCGACATTCGCAAAATGACTCAAGAAATTAAGGATTTTGCCCCTGATGTTGTTTTTAATTTAGTTGAATCTATTTGTGGAAGTGGAGCACTCTCGATAGTTGCTGTTCAACTACTTGAGGTTCTCGGTATCCCCTTCACAGGAAATCATATTTTTTCACAGATTATCTCTGCCGATAAAGCTGTAGCCAAACATCTGATGGAGAGTAAAGGGATTCCTACCCCTAAAAGCTGCTTCCAACCCGATGCCGAATATATCTTAAAGATTAAGACAGAGCATGCATCTATGTCATTAGATGATAGTTGTATAAGAACATTTTCATCTGAGGATGAAATGAAAAAGGTACTTTCAGAAAAGAAGAGTGAGAGTGGATTTGAGTGGATTGCCGAGAGATATGTGGATGGGAGAGAGTTTAATTGCGCTTTCTTAGGGAGTGAAATCCTACCCCCCGCAGAAATTAAATTTGCTCCCGAATTTGTAGGGCATAAGATTCTAACTTATGAGGCAAAATGGAATGAAGAGACCCCTGCTTACCAGCAGAGTCTCAGGTCTTTTGATATAGAAGAAGATATTGTTATAAGATTGAAAAAACTTACAGATACCTGCCGTCAAGAGCTGAATCTACGTGGATATGCGAGAGTCGATTTCAGAATGGATAAATATGGTAATCTGTTCGTTATAGATATTAATACTAACCCCTGTATCTCTCCTGATTCGGGCTTTGTCGCTATGGCTGACAGAGTAGGAAT
>CAYSND010000232.1:0-2542 GCA_964432305.1 uncultured Muribaculaceae bacterium
GTAGTAAAGCATTTCAAAGAATATATACAAAGCTCGACTCCATTACCAAAGCGACTGTTTCGCTCAAGGCTCAAGGAGTAACGAATGACGAACTTGCGACTGTTGCAGGCCGCCTTGCGCAAGTGGTGAAAATGAAAGGTGAGACTATTACCCTTCAGGTATTCTCCGGCACAGAGGGGATACCTACCAATGCTGAGGTTATATTCCATGGAGAATCTCCAACTATTAATGTTAGTGATGACCTTGCAGGACGTTTTTTCAATGCTTACGGTGACCCTATAGACGGTGGTCCAAAAGTGGAAGGAGAGAGAAGGTATATCGGAGGTCCCTCCGTTAACCCCTTCAAGAGAAGACAACCTTCAGAGCTTATCCCCACAGGAATTGCAGGGATTGACCTTAACAACACACTTGTTTCAGGACAAAAAATCCCCTTCTTTGCAGACCCGGATCAACCTTATAACCAGGTAATGTCCTTAGTGGCTCTTAGAGCAGATGTGGATAAGATTATCCTTGGAGGTATGGGACTTTCAAATGACGATTATCTATATTTTAAACAGTCATTTGAGAATGCGGGGGCTTTAAATAAGATTATCAGTTTCGTAAATACCACCGAACAACCCCCTGTCGAGAGGTTACTTATCCCCGATATGGCTCTAACTGCAGCAGAGTATTTTGCAGTGGATAAAAATGAGAAGGTGCTTGTTCTTCTTACGGACATGACCCTATATGCAGACGCTTTATCTATTGTAAGTAACCGTATGGATCAGATCCCTTCTAAGGACTCTCTCCCTGGCTCTCTCTACTCAGATCTGGCAAAAATCTACGAAAAAGCAGTACAGCTTCCGGAGGGTGGATCGATTACTATCATTGCAGTAACCACACTTAACGATGGAGATATTACTCACGCTATACCTGATAATACAGGGTATATTACTGAAGGACAGCTCTTTTTACGTTATGATAGTGATATTGGAAAGGTTATCGTTGACCCATTCCGTTCACTATCACGTCTAAAACAGTTGGTAATAGGGAAGAAGACAAGAGAAGATCATAACCAAGTTATGAATACTGCTGTTCGTCTCTATGCTGATGCTGCAAACGCTAAAACCAAATTGGAGAATGGTTTTGATTTGAGCGACTATGATAATCGTTGTCTCGAATATGCAAAGGATTACTCCAATAGACTTTTAGCTATAGATGTAAACATCTCTATTGATGAGATGTTAGATACAGCTTGGGAACTCTTCGCAAAATATTTCACAAAAGCGGAGACAAGTCTCAAGGATAATTTAATAGAAAAATACTGGAAAGAAGCATAAAGAAAGATGGCTATAAAATTCCAATTCAATAAAACCTCGTTAAATAATCTTAACAAACAGTTAAAGATTAGGACACGTGCTTTGCCTACACTGAAGAATAAGGAGTCAGCACTCCGAATCGAAGTAAAAAGGGCAAAAAACCGCTCTGAGGCTCTTTTGGAACAGCTATCAAACTCTTTAAAATCTTATCAATACCTTGCAGGGCTTTGGAATGAATTTGATCCCGGACTTATTACAGTTAAGGATGTAGAACTCGAAGTGGTAAAATTCGCAGGGGTAAAAGTCCCAAAGTTAATAGGGGTCATATACGAGGTAAAGGAGTTCGATCTATTTAGAAAACCTTTATGGTACAATGACGGTGTAAAAATCCTTAAAGAACTCGCCCAAATCGGAATAGAGTCCGAAATATGTGAAGAGGAGAGCAGATTGCTCGACTATTCGAGGAAGAAGACTACCCAAAAGGTTAATCTTTACGAAAAAGTTCAGATTCCCGGTTATCAAGAGGCGATAAGGAAGATAAAAAGATTTATGGAGGATGAGGAGAATCTTTCAAAAGCAAGCCAGAAGATAGTTAAAATTCGACATTTAGAAGAAGAGGAGGCAGAGCTATGGTAAGAAAAATGACTAAATATTCATTTATTGTACTGAGCAATGAGGTCGATTCATTTCTTCTATCTCTACAAGATCTTGGGATGGTGGATATAACCCGCTCGAAAAGGGCAATAGATGACTACTCCAGAGAACAACTCTCAGTTTCAGGACGCTATAAAAAAGCTATTTCCAAACTTAATTCCATTACTAAGGAGAAGAGTGAAATAGAACCTATTTATAATGAGATTCCGAACGATTTACTTCTTGAAACAGTAGAAAGAGTACTCTCATTAAAGGATGAGTTAAAAATGTCTAAGATCCAATCAGAAAGAGAGTTACAAGAAGCATTAAATTGGGGAGACTACTCTAAGGAGGATCTTGTCCGAATCAATGCTCTTGGATATGACTTAAAATTCTACTCTACCTCCGAGAAGAAATTCAAAGAGGAGTGGGAGAATCAATACCCCATGCAAGTCTTAAACAGAGTTGAAGGGAAGGTCTATTTTACAATACTTGTCCCTAAAGGAGAGGAGTTTTCTTTCAATCTAATGGAGAGTAAATTCCCTGAAAATCCAATTTCATATCTACAACAAGAGATAAAGAAGTTAGAGGAGTCTGTATTACTTAACGAA
>CAYSND010000233.1:0-2531 GCA_964432305.1 uncultured Muribaculaceae bacterium
CATCTTCCTGAATAAGTTCGAGTTTAAGATGCCCATCCTTCTCCCCTACTCTTCTCCCGTTCCCATTGTCATAAACATTCTCAGTAATGAATACAGGGGAGAGATTGCCCGGTCCAAATGGCTGGAACTGTTTAAGAATCCTGAAAAACTTAGGTGTTATCTGCTTAAAATCAAGATAAGTATCAATATTAACAATAGGGGTAAGAGTCTCATCAGAGATTTTATTATTTACAAAGTCTTCAAACTTTTTACAGAAAGGTTCTAAATTCTCTGCTTTTAATGTTAGTCCTGCAGCGTATGTGTGTCCTCCGAAATTCTCCAAATATTCGGAACAATACTCGATAGCTTCATAAAGATCAAACCCTGCAATAGACCTCGCAGAACCAGTAATAAATCCATTGGACTGCGTAAGAACAATAGTAGGACGGTAGAAAGACTCCACAAGTCGTGAAGCAACTATTCCTACTACCCCTTTATGCCATGAAGGATTAAAAACTATTGTGGACTTCTTATCCACAAACCCCTCTGCATTACGAACCATATCTCTCGCCTCTATAGTAATTTCACGATCCACATTCTTACGGTCATTGTTATGGATATTAATGGTCGCACCGATACTCTTAGCCTCCTCATCCGTACGCGAAATCAACAAATCCACCGCTGTTCTCCCCGACTCCATCCTTCCTGCTGCATTAATTCGGGGACCTATTTTGAATACAATGTCATCTATCGTAATCTTATGATTTTCAAGTCCTGAAAGCTTTATAATGGAGTGAAGCCCTCTTCGGGGAGAGTCATTAAGTCTCTGAAGCCCGTAATAAGCAAGAATCCTGTTTTCACCTGTTATGGAGACAAGATCTGAAGCAATACTCACCACTACCAAATCAAGCAGAGTGGCAATCCATTCAAAAGGCAATGTCTTTTTTATACCGTAGGCTTGTATCAATTTAAAACCAACTCCACACCCTGAAAGGTCGTCAAAGGGGTAATTACAATCGCTCCGCTTAGGGTCAAGTACTGCCGTTGCAGGGGGCAAAATCTCATCAGGAAGGTGATGGTCACAGATAATGAAATCTACCCCATTCTCCTGCGCATATTTAACCTTCTCTACTGCTTTAATTCCACAGTCGAGAGCAATAATCAGAGTATATCCGTTTTCTATCGCAAAATCAATCCCTTTATAAGAAATCCCGTAACCTTCATCATATCGGTCCGGGATGTAATACTCTGTATTAGGGTTAAAGTTCTTAATAAACGAATAAACGAGGGCTACTGCTGTGGTTCCATCTACGTCATAATCACCATATACAAGCGTCTTCTCCTCAGAGGAGATAGCCTGTTCAAGTCTTACAACTGCTTTATCCATATCTTTCATAAGAAATGGATCGTGTAGATTTGCGAGATCGGGGCGAAAGAAATCATGCGCCTCCTGATAACTCTTAATATTTCTTTGAACCAATAGGTTTGCCAATACCTGATCGACACCAAGCTCTGCCGAGAGTTGGCGGACAAGCGCGGGATTCCCCGGTTCTTTAACTATCCATTTTTTATCTAGTGACATATCTTGCAAAAGTAAAACTTTTATTCGTAATTGAGTAAAAAATCTTATTTTTGTAGTTGATATAATAATAAGTAGAAGAAAATGGATCATTTGGAACTTAACGAACAAGAAAGGAACAGAAGGGATGCTCTAAAGGAGCTTCATGCATTGGGAATAGACCCCTATCCCGCAGAATTATTCCCTGTAAATACTACGACTGAGGAGATTAAAAATCATTATAGCCCTGAAAAGGAGAATTTTAAAGAAATTTCTATTGCCGGGAGGATAATGAGCAGGAGAATAATGGGGGCAGCTTCATTTATTGAGCTTCAAGATGAAAAAGGACGTATTCAAGTCTATATAAAACGTGATGAGATATGCACAGGTGAGGATAAAACCCTTTACAATACAGTATTTAAGAAATTATTGGATATAGGGGATATAGTCGGAATAGAGGGGTATGCCTTTATTACACAGACAGGACACTTGTCGATACATTGCAACACTCTTAAAGTATTAAGTAAGTCTTTAAGAGTTCTCCCTATCGTTAAAGAGAAAGAGGGGGAAGTTTATGACGCTTTCGCTGATCCAGAATTGAGATACAGACAGAGATATGTCGATTTAATAGTAAATCCTCACGTTAGAGATACTTTTGTAAAAAGAACAAAAATAGTCTCCACTATGCGGGAGTTCTTTAACAGCCAAGGCTATATCGAAGTAGATACTCCTGTCCTTCAACCCATTCCCGGTGGAGCAAACGCAAGACCTTTCATTACACATCATAATGCCCTCGATATCCCTTTATATCTTAGAATTGCTAACGAGCTTTACCTAAAGAGACTTATAGTAGGGGGTTTTACAGGGGTTTATGAGTTTTCAAGGAATTTTAGAAATGAGGGGATGGATAGAACCCATAACCCTGAGTTTACTGTTCTCGAAATCTATGTGGCATATAAAGACTATATCTGGATGATGGAGTTCGTAGAGGAGA
>CAYSND010000234.1:0-2531 GCA_964432305.1 uncultured Muribaculaceae bacterium
AATTTAAAGAGAAAATACTAAGCATAATGGATAAGCTAAAGAAGCAGGGCAAAAATAGGTCACCATGGTCGTGGATCCCTACTCTCTATTTTGCGGAGGGTTTGCCATATATCGCTGTGAATGTCATCACGGTTATTCTTTATAAAAAACTTGGAATGTCGAATGCTGACATTGCGTTTTATACGGGTTGGCTCTATCTTCCTTGGGTGATTAAACCTTTCTGGTCTCCATTTGTGGATATTCTTAAAACTAAGCGGTGGTGGACTGTGATAATGCAGTTGGTGTTAGGGATAGGATTTGCCGCTATTGCCTTTACGATACCCACTTCTATGTATCTACAACTCACTTTAGCGATTTTCTGGATAATTGGGTTTGCTTCGGCTACTCACGATATTGCGGCTGATGGTTTTTATATGTTGGCTCTGGAGCCTTCCGACCAATCCCTTTTCGTCGGGATAAGAAGTACCTTTTATCGTTGTGCAACTATTTTCGGGCAGGGGATTCTTGTAATAATTGCCGGTTCCCTCGAACTTAGTACAGGTAAAGAGCCGATTAATATAACTGTTCTCGCCGATTCTTCATATTCTAATGAGATAGTAGTCCCGGCTACGCAGGAGCTCTTGTATGCTGATTGTTTTCTTTTATCTTCTGATACTGTGAAGTTCAGTACTGAAAACATCCCTGTTCAGAAGGCTGATTCGATTAAAAAAATGGTGCATGATCATAACTCTCTCTATGGTTTTATTCCTAAGGATGAGATAAAGAGAGAAGAGGGTGAGAAGAAGAGCGGATGGTGGAAAGAGAAGGTCTCTACCCCTTTAGGGGAGTGGCTTACCCGTAATTTTGGCGAGAAATTAGAGGTGCCTGATACCAAGTCGGCAGGGGCGCTCTCGATAGTGGCAGTCTCTCTTGCCAACCAACTTGAGGAGGATAAAAATATTGTGTTAAGCACAGCCCTTAAAAAAGGAGATAAGAGTATTGCCCTCGTTATGGGTGAGAGGATAGAGTTTACCCCTGATAATTGGGATAAACCGGCATATTTACTCTTTCAGGCTGATAGTAAATTGACTGAAGCCTCTTTCGCCTCTTTTAGGGGACTTTCGGGAAATATCCCTCTTGCCTGGTCTATAACATTTATGATTTTAGCGGCACTCTTCTTAGTGCTATTCATTTATCACCGTTTTATTCTTCCAACGCCACCGTCTGATAAACCTGTGGCGGAGGTAACGGCAAAATCTATTTTTAAAGAGTTTTTGGTTACTTTTAAGACCTTCTTTACCAAGAAACAGGTCTGGGTGGCTATACTCTTTATGCTACTCTATCGACTCCCTGAGGCACAACTTATTAAACTTATAAACCCTTTCCTTTTGGATGGAAGGGATATAGGGGGTCTTGGTCTTACTACCGGTCAGGTGGGGTTGGTTTATGGAACTATCGGTATAATAGGACTTACTATAGGTGGTATTATCGGTGGAATAGTGGCATCGAGGGGTGGTTTAAGGAAGTGGCTTTGGCCTATGGCTTGGAGTATTTCACTTTCATGTGCAGCATTCTGCTATCTTAGTATAGCCCAGCCTGATCCCTCTGTAATGTGGGATATGATTTTAATAAATGCCTCTGTGTTTATTGAACAGTTTGGGTATGGATTTGGGTTTACAGCCTTTATGCTCTATATGATGTACTTTTCAGAGGGTGAACATAAAACCTCCCACTATGCCATTTGTACGGCATTTATGGCTCTTGGAATGATGATCCCGGGGATGTTCGCAGGGTGGATACAGGAAAAACTCGGATATGTGAATTTCTTCTGGTGGGTAATGATCTGTTGTGTTGCGACTATTGTAGTTACAGCTCTTATTAAGGTTGATCCTGAATATGGTAAAAAGAGACAAAAAGCATAAATGTATGAAGCGATTAATTTTATCGGTTTTATTATTAGCAGTTACAGGACTTTTCTGTGCAGCAAATTGTTCTAAAGGAAAATCCTCTAATTCAGTAGTAAAGACCGGAATAGATGTGCTGCAAGAGGATGGATTTAAGCAGATTAAGGGTAAAAGGGTAGGGCTTGTAACTAACCCTTCGGGAGTAAACAAAGATTTAATTTCCACTGTCGATATTCTTCATCAGGCTGAAGGGGTAGAGTTAGTTGCCCTTTATGGACCGGAACATGGAGTCAGGGGGGATATACATGCAGGCGATTTGGTAGATGAGGGTAATGTGGATAAGAAGACCGGAGTAAAGATTTTTTCCCTTTACGGAAAGACCATGAAACCGACTGCCGAGATGTTACATGGATTGGATGCTATTATTTATGATATTCAGGATATCGGGTGTCGCTCTTATACTTTTATAAGTACTATGGGGAAGGTTATGGAGGCTGCCGCTGAAAATGGGGTGGAGGTTATAGTTCTTGATCGCCCAAATCCTCTTGGAGGTAATAGAATTGAGGGACCGCTTGTGAGGGAGGGGTTTTACTCCTTCGTTAGTCAATTTGAAATACCTTATCTATATGGACTTACATGTGGGGAACT
>CAYSND010000235.1:0-2529 GCA_964432305.1 uncultured Muribaculaceae bacterium
TTTTTTCCAAAGTTATAAAAAAACCTCCTTAAAAGTGTTATTTTTGCAATTAAAGGCTCAAAAGGTATGAAGAAAACAATTTTATTGTCCATTATATTGCCCCTTACGCTCCCAATTCTGCTTCAGGCGCAACCAAAGAAGACACGTCAAGAGTATATTGACACATATAATGAGATTGCTGTAAAGCAGATGAAATCACATGGAATACCTGCAAGTATTACATTAGCACAAGGGTGCTTAGAATCAGGAGATGGAAACTCCAGACTTGCAACAGAAGGGAATAACCATTTTGGTATTAAATGTCATAAAGATTGGAGTGGTTCCACTATACGGCAAGATGACGACGAGAAAAATGAATGCTTTAGGAAATATCGTAGGGTAGAAGACTCATTTGAAGATCATGCTAACTTTCTAAGATATCGTGACAGGTACTCTTTCCTTTTCGACCTCCCCATTACAGACTATAAAGGGTGGGCTTACGGACTTAAAAAGGCGGGATATGCGACGAATCCACAATATCCACAAATGCTTATAAAAATAATTGAAGATTATAATCTTACTCAATATGATGTGGAGGCGGCTGAAAAACACTCTAAGAGTCATTCATATCTCCCCCCCTCTCCTACCGAGCTTCAGAAAGTCAGGGAGTTAAAACCAGCTAAAAGTTCTTACCTATATAAATACTCCTTTAATAGAACTCTATATATACAGAACGGGGTAGCATATATCTTCTCCAATGAAAATGATACATATGAATCTATAGCCAAAGAGTATAATCTATTTGAAAGGGAACTTCTGAGTTTTAACGATTTGAAGAGTGCCCCCAAGGTGATATTGCCTGGGACTGTAGTCTATATTCAAAAGAAAAAGTCAAGGGGACAGAAACACCTTGATATCCATATTGCGGAACTCGGTGATACTTACTACGCAATCTCACAAAGATATGCGGTCAGACTTGAGAAAATTTCCGAATACAATAATATAAACCCCTCAGACACCCCATCTGAAGGGGATGAAATTTTATTAAGAAGGAGAAGATAAAATAGATTTTAATGAAGACTCTCACCAGGAAAAACTCTATAATCTTAGTTTCATTGGGTATAGTTACCGCTATAGCCCTTATTTTGACCGGCAATTATTATGTAAATTACAAAAAGCCAAATGTCTCTAAAGAGACTCTCCTTCTCATCTATAAAGACTATAGTTATATGGAATTTATGGATACATTAAAAGCCAAAGGTGCCCTTAAAAACTGGAATAGCTTTAAAAGAGCCTCTTCAAACAAAGAACTGGAAAAAGTTTTTGAACCGGGGAGGTATCTTATAAAAGAGGGGATGAATAATCAATATATCATAAGAATGATAGCAAATGGGTGGCAAACTCCGGTAAATATGGTATTTCGTGGATATGTCCGCACCCTCGATAAACTTGCTTTTGTTTTTTCTAAATGGTTTGAGGCTGACTCTACCTCTTTTGCTAATGTCATTCAAGATAATAATCTTATAGACAGCCTCGGATTTAACAAGCAAACTTTTATTGGAATGTTTATCCCCAACACCTATGAGATTTATTGGACTATTGAACCTAAGAGCCTAATACTCAGGTTTAAAAAGGAGTATGATAAGTTTTGGACAGAAGAGAGATTAGCAAAAGCTAAAGCCATGAAATTTTCCCCTATGGAGGTAATTACACTTGCCTCTATAGTGGCAGAGGAGACAAATACACCGAGTGAATGGAATAAAATTGCTGGAGTCTATATAAACAGAATAGAAAAGGGGATTCCCCTTCAAGCGTGTCCTACTGTTAAATATGCAGTTATTGATACCGAGCCTGATATTAGAAGAATCCTCCTAAGGCACCTCAATGTTGACTCCCCTTACAATACATACAAACGCCGAGGACTCCCACCGGGACCGATAACCACTCCCCCTACAGCCATTATCGATGCTGTATTGAATTACGAAAAGAGCAATTACCTTTATTTCTGTGCAAAAGCTGAGTTTGATGGCACGCACCACTTCTCCACCACATACTCCCAACACCTAAAACACTCAAAAGAGTATAATAAAGCTTTTAATGAGAGAAAGAAATAAATAGGATTCTCACAGGAAAATCCTATTTATTTCTTCCCCCTCCATATCCTCCCCAAGGGGGAGGAGGAGGCATGTTGTTATGTTCACACACTTCGTGTGTAGGAGGCACGCTGCTACTATATTCCACCCCCTTTATGTTTCCCCGATGGGGAAAGGATACACGACACTACTGTCTTTCCGTTTGCTACGCAAACCCGACCCGTGTCGGTCGTCTGATGACGACTTCTTCCGCTTACTTTATATTTGGCTTGGTGATTCTTGGGTACTTTCGTCAAGTGCTGAAGTTTCGTACACTTAGGCACATTCGTTCCGTAAGCCCGAGCCGCAGCGGTTGCTGAAGCAACACCAAACTTCGTTTGGTTGAAAGCACCCTACTATTTGATGAGTTTGCCGGAGGAGAGGTTGATTCTGACTTTGGAGATGGATTTGCCTATAT
>CAYSND010000236.1:0-2521 GCA_964432305.1 uncultured Muribaculaceae bacterium
CTGCCGATGCCGTCCCCATCATTATTCCGACCCTGTATTGTGTGTCAAAAGAGAAGATAAGGAGGATCCCTGCTACCACTATGAGACTCAAGAAGAGCTCCGTCCAAGAGAACTTCCTCCGCATAATCAGAGGCTCTAAGAGTGCTGTGAAGAACCCCACAAGGGAGAAACAGACCACTCCAACTGATATATTGGACTTTATTATGCTTCCGTAAAAGAGTACCCAGTGGATGGCAATTACGGAGCCCATTAAAAGGAGTTTAGTTAAATCTTTTCTTGAAACTGATTCAAATTTCTTTTTAACCGCCAATATTAAAAAAAGCACCAAAGAGGTAAGAAGCACCCTATAAAGAACCAATACGAACTCATCAAGCTGGATAATCTTCCCGAATACACCCGTAAATCCCGCCAAGAAGACCGCTATATGGAGTTTTATAAATGCTTTTTTCATCAGCGACAAAAATAGATTGTTTTTTGTTATAAATTACATTGTAGTAGGGTAAATTTTGAATTGAGATAAAAAATAACGAGATAAGTAATATCTTTGTGAGAGTATTTTTTAACTAATAAAAACAGACATAGAAATTGATATGATAAAGTATTTTAACGAAGCGGATATTGCAGTTACGATATGCGATAAAGAGGGAACCATAATAGAGATGAACCAGCAGTCGCGTAAGGTAAATTTAAAGCCCGGTCAAGAATTGATAGGCTCTAATGTGTTAGATTGTCATCCCGAACCTGCTAAGAGCATGTTAGAGGGGATGATGAAAAACGAGCTTAAAAATGTATATACCATTGAAAAGAATGGGCAGAAAAAACTTATATATCAAGTCCCCTGGTACGAAGAGGGGGAATATATGGGTTTCATCGAATTATCCATGGTAATCCCTTTCGAAATGCCCCATAAAATCAGAAAGCCGAAGGGGGAGTAACGGGGTGTAAAAATATTTGGTTATTTGAGTTATTGTAGTTTCGTGTAACATTCAAGTAATTCGTAACCGATTATTTACATATCATCCATAGATAAACAACCAAATTCAATGTCGTATTTTGATAGCACCTTTGATCTAAGATGCTCCACTTTTTGAGCCAAAACTTTCTCGTTATAATTCTTTTTATTACGCTTCACCTCATAAACTTCTGCCGAATTCCTTTTTGCCCCAATAGCAACTATATCTATCTCCTGTTGATTGGCTGTATCCTTAGGATTCCACCAAGAGCCAATTTCTTGATAATTATAGCTTTCTGATAGTTTCTGCTTAAAGTAACGCTCTAATACTAAGCCAGAATATGTAGAATAATCGTCTTTAATCAGCTGGCGTAACAACTGGTAATTTCCAATTTCAATCATCGAACGATTTCTATTGATATATTTAAACCAAAATCGAAGTAGGTTATCACTAATTTCATATCTTACCGCCTGAGATCCCTCTTTGCTCATAATTGGGCGCACACGTTTAATTACATTATAGTCTTCAATTAAACGTTTAATATTGCCTCCGATGCTTTTCCCACCAAGTGCTGATTCTATTGCCGGTTGAGTATTTATCCCACTTGCAATGGAGCTAAGTATAGAAAAATATGTCCCATAATCTTTACCAAACTCCTCTATTAGAATATTTTTGCCCTCATCAATAAAAGTAGAATTCTCCCTAATCATATAGTCAATCATATCATCTTTGGTCGTTATTCCATTATCAAAGAATTGCTCAATATACTTGGGGACTCCACCTGTAAAAGAGTATAGGGCTAGCAGATCGTCGTTTGTGTATTTTTTAGAGAAGTCTGCTATAATCTCCTTTAAAGTTGTTATAGTGAAAGGATTTATTCTAAGAATAGCGTCACTTCGACCAAATAGTGGTTCTTTTTCATTTTCAAATATTTTTTTCATCAATGAATAAACTGAACCACTTACGATAAGATTCATTTTAGTTTTCAACCTATATTGATCCCAAATATTTTGCATATCACTATAGACACTCGCATTTATATTAAAGAATTCTTGAAATTCATCTATAATGAGATTAAATGACATTGTTTGCGATGTATGCATCAGAAACTTAAATAGAGAGGAGAATGTGATTATCTCTTCTGGTACATATATACCCAATGATGTTGTAATATCTGATATAAAACCTTTACACAGTACAGCTTCATTATTGCGAGAAACAAATAAGTAGATAGTTGGTGTTCCCTCGCAAGCTTTTGTAATAAGACTTGTTTTTCCTATTCTTCTGCGCCCAGTAATAACTGTTAAGCGTGAATGATTTTCTGTAGCTAATTTCTGAATCCTTTTCAATTCAGCTAATTCAGTTTCCCTATTATAAAATTTCATGTCTTTTCACATTTAGTAACAGCCGTTACCGTAACGACGGTTACAAAGGTATGGATATATATTCAAATATCAAAATAATTATGTGATTTTTGATTTAACACAAGTTTCGGCTAAAAAAATTATATATCAAGTTTCTTTAACTATTCTGGTAATATAGGGCCACTATTCTGATGTTTTAATCGG
>CAYSND010000237.1:0-2487 GCA_964432305.1 uncultured Muribaculaceae bacterium
ACTTCCCTATGGAAGAGGGAGGTGCCCCCACTAAACGAATATCTGAAAAGACTCTAAAGACGAAAAGGAAGTATTGGTTCCCATAATAGAGTGCCTCCACGCTAGCTTCAAGTCCTTTATCTTTATCGGTAGCCTCTTTTGCTATCTCTTTTGGGTCCCTCCCTGAAAGAACTTGCTCCGTAACATCTTCCATTCTATCTAAGAAGCTAACGGTAAGTCCGGGGTTAGGAAGTTCCTCCTTCATATTCATTGCCCAAAAACCATCTTTAAGGTAGTCATGTTCCACCGAGCTATGTTTCTGGATTCTGCCATAACCACAATGATGATTTGTTAAAAGGAGTCCCTTACCTGAAATAAGTTCACCTGTACACCCACCTCCGAAGAGAACCACAGCATCTTTAAGCGAAGCTTGATTGACACTGTAAATATCTTCTGCACCAAGTTTAAAACCCTTCTGCTGCATATCCACTATGCGCTTAGAGATAAGTGAAGGGAGCCACATCCCCTCGTCAGCAACGAGAGAGAGTGAGATTAGAGCTAATAAAAAGGATAACCAAAGACGCTTCATAATTTTATATTTTTGTAACGTTACAAAAATAACTACTTTTGAGGAGTAAAAAAAGAAACAATGAATAAATTAGCGAGGTATATTATTATTGCTGTCGTAGCTGCGGTGATAATTTTTCTATTTTGGTATTTCAGATCTGTTCTGTCATACATACTTATCGCAGCTGTTCTTGCGATGATTTCTAAACCTTTAATGAGATGTCTTAAGAAAATTCATTTTGGGAAATGTACTATGCCCTCATGGGCAGCAGCCTTAATCTCTTTAATCACCATCTTTGGCGCTCTTTTTTCCATTTTCCTTTTAATCACCCCTTTTATAGGTGAGATAATCTCAAAGGTAGGCTCTTTGGATATTAATAGAATAGGAGTTTTTATGGAGGGACCCCTTAAAGAGTTTAATGACTTCCTCGTAAACACCTTCCCTGCCCTTGGAGATTCTTTTAAGATAGAGATGCACCTCCTCTCTTATTTCCAAGAAAAAGTCAGCCTCTCTTCTATCACCACTGCTATTAGTTCCGTGGCTTCCACTGTAATCGATCTTGGCGTAGGTCTCTTCTCTATAATATTTATATCATTTTTCTTCCTTAATGATGACGGACTCTTTCTAAGAATGATTTTAGCAATTGTTCCCGATAAGTATGAAGATAAAATAAAGAGGGCTAATGACTCCATAGGTAACCTTATCTCCAGATACTTCTTAGGTATAACGATAGAGAGTCTCCTTATAGCTACTATAAACACCACTGCTCTCTTTCTAATCGTAAAAATGCCTTTCTCGCTCGCTTTAGTTATAGGTATGATTACAGGGGTTCTTAATATAATTCCTTATGTAGGACCTTTCGCCGGAGACCTTTTGGCAGTTTTAATGGGGCTTGTTATGCATTATGCCAACGGAGGAGTTGAGACTCCCATTTTGCTTTACATAATTTTAATATTAGGTATCTGTATAGTTACACAGTTTATAGATAACTATATTTTCCAGCCCTACATCTACTCCAATAGTGTTAAGGCACACCCCCTTGAGATTTTTATAGTAATTCTCATGGCTGCCCACATAGGTGGCGTAATCGGAATGTTAATCGCCATCCCCGCCTACACAGCCCTCCGTGTCATGGCCAAAGAGTTCCTCTCCCATTTCAAAATCGTCCAAAAACTCACCCGCAACATCAAAGAAGCCCCCTCCCCCCAAGACGATGCCGTGGAGTAATAGAAACAGAATTACTCCCGGTTCTCCATGATTTTAATTTTCTCTTTCCACTCTGTGATATTTTGATTGAGGTTGAGTAGGAAGGAGGCGGAGCCGAAGATGAAAATCATGGCGAGGATGGAAAATGTTAGTCCCATGAAGTCTTCAAATACTATATTAGTAATTACAATGCCGAGAGAGAGCAATATTATTAGGAGTGTTGCATATTTATGCTTTAATCCGAGTTTCAGTACCAAGTGATGAATATGAGTTTTGTCTGCTCTGAATGGACTATAACCCCTTTTCAGCCTCTTTCTATAAACACGGATGGAGTCAAAGACGGGGAGTGCCAAGACACTTATTATTATTGCCAACACTTTAGTTTGGTTCCCTATCTTGACCGAGGATTGGAGCATCATAATAGATGAGACAATGATTATAAAACCCAAGAAGAGAGAACCGGCATCCCCCATAAAGACCTTCCGCTTTTTGCTGAAATTGTAGAAGAGGAACCCTATTAATGACCCTATCAAAGCAATGAACAGGAAGATAATAAAGTAATTATTGGTAATTACAGCAAGGTAGGTCAAAACTGATAAAGCCACAATAGATATTCCGGCAGCCAATCCATCGATTCCGTCCATTAGATTAAATGCATTTATTACCCCCGCTATCACACATAATGTTAGGATATATTGTAAGAAAATCGGAATTTCATAAATTCCAAAGATGCC
>CAYSND010000238.1:0-2480 GCA_964432305.1 uncultured Muribaculaceae bacterium
CTTCAGACACTCGAGTCTGCAATGCGCCTCTCCCCTGCTATTGATATAAGAGAGAGAGGTGGTAAAGGAATTCAGACAGATATTTCAATACGAGGTGGCTCTTTTGATCAGACAATGGTTATGTTAAACGGCATTAATTTTACCGATGCAAGGACAGGACATCAGACACATGCCCTCCCTATTGATATAGAGTGTATAAAAACCATTGAAGTAATGGATGGAGTCCAAGGGGTCGGAGCCTTAGCAGGGGCTATAAATTTCCGTACAGCTCCCCTATTCGATAACTATTTAAGGCTTAATTTTACCGGAGGCCAACATAGCTATCTTTATGGTAATCTCTCAGGTGCCGTAACTAAGGGGAATCTCTCTATTTTCGCAGTTGCTTCAGGGAGAAAAAGCGGAGGGTATATTAAAAATACCGATTTCCTCAATTATAACGCCTACACACGAATAAACTATACCGGAAAAACAATTGGTTTCTTGGACTTCCAGACAGGATATCAATGGAGAGAGTTCGGCGCCAATGGGTTCTACTCTTTAAGATTTCCAAATCAATTCGAAGCAACACGCACATTTATCTCTTCTCTTAGGTGGTTAAAAAGAGTCTCCCCAAGAATTACAATGACTGCTTCTGTTAGTTATCGTAAAAATTTTGACCGTTTCGAACTAATTAAAGGGGACCAAACCCGTATCCCTTTCAATTACCACAATACTGATAATATTGGAGCAGAGGTTTGGGGTGCATATCGTTGGGTAGGTGGAACGACCTCATTGGGAGGAGATTATACTTATAGCCATATTTACTCTACTGTTCTTGGGAAGTTACTCCCGACTCCGGTTAAAGTCCCTTGGACAGAATCTATTTTCTATAAAAAAGGGACAAAGCGTGAAATTGGGAACTTCGCTATTAAACACATTTATGATTTTAGAAGCTTTAGATTTTCAGGCTCTACAGGATTAAGCGTTCACCCTTATGGCAGGAGCTGGATGTGGAGTCTCTCTGCCGGATGGAGATTCTATAGTCGGTTTTATGCAGAAGCAGGTGCGGCTCAATCGATGAGGCTCCCTACATTTAACGACCTCTTTTATACAGCTACAGGATATATCTCAAACCCCAACATGCTCCCTGAACAGGCTCTGACCTATCGGCTTGGTGTCAAATATGAATCCGAAAACTGGAATGTATCACTCCTTAGCTACCATAGAAAAACTAATAATGTAATAGACTGGGTAAGGGAGACTTCACAAAGCGATTGGCAAGCCTCTCAGATAACCAAACTCCAGACATCCGGAGTAGAGATTTCATCCGGATACTCATCTCCAACTGGAATAATCCGCCTCCTCTCTCTCTCATACGGATATATCTATTCAGATAAAGAGAGTGGTGAACTTATCTCTAAATATTCACTTGACCATATTAGAAATAAAGGTGTTCTTACTTTAGGAATGAATTTCTTTAAAAACCTGAATTGGAGCATAGTTGGGAGTATTTATGATAGGAGGGGGAAATACATAGACACAGCAGCGAACATTAAAGAGTACAAACCTTACTTCCTCATAGATAGCAAAATATCATATAAATATTGCGCCACAGAGTGGTATTTAGAGGCGACAAACATTACAAATACCGAATATTTCGACTATGGAGGGCTCATCATGCCGGGAACATGGATTAATTTAGGGGTAGTTTTTTTAATAAATAACTTTTAATTTATAAATATATTAGTTATTTTCGAAACTTATAATCTCAATATAAAAAAGGATATGCAAAATAAACTTCAAGAACTTACAGACAAATTGTATAACGAGGGTTTGTCTAAGGGGAAACAAGAAGCTGAAGAGCTTAGGGCTAATGCTAAAACAGAAGCCGCTACCATTATTTCTAACGCTAAAAGTGAAGCGAAGAAGATTTTAGAAAAAGCAGAAAAGGATGTAGCAGAGCTTAAGTCCAAAGTCGAAAATGACTTAAAAATGGCCTCTTCGCAGACCATTTCATCTATCAAACAACAGGTAGAATCTTTAATCATCTCAAAAGTTATCTCTTCTCCGATTAAAGAGAATCTTTCAGAAAAAGAATTCTTAAAGACTCTTATTACCACAGTAGTGAAGGCCTTTAATGTTGGCTCGGCAGAACCGGTTTCATTAGAAGTTTTGCTCCCTGCAGCTACCCAGAGTAGCGTGGGTGCTTTTATTGAAAAAGAGATTTCAAAAGAGCTCGGCAAAGGTGTTACAGTTCAATACACCAAGCAGATAAGCGGTGGTTTTAATATAGGTCCTAAAGGTGGGAGCTACATGATTAGTTTCTCAGATGATAGTTTTGAAAAACTCTTTACCGAATATTTAAGACCAAGTACTAAGAAATTTCTATTTGGATAGTAAATGGACAATTACCACTATATCATAGCAGGTCTCCCCGAGTTGGTTCCGGATTTCGAAGTTCAGGAGTTCTCATACCCTGATATGCAATCCGCCATTGTATC
>CAYSND010000239.1:0-2473 GCA_964432305.1 uncultured Muribaculaceae bacterium
GTGGGAGAGAGAAGAAACAGACGTAAGCTCTTCTCTACCAATAAAATTATGACCATCCTTCTTTTACTCTTTATCTCCGGTGGCTCGGCATTTGCCCAAACAGACCGCTCTGCAGTCCGCTCAGGGAATAAAGCATTTAAGAAGGGGGATTATCAACGCTCCGAGATAGATTATAAAAGGGCACTTTTAAAAGACTCCCTCTCTACTGCTGCAAATTACAATCTGGGGAACACCCTCTTTAGAATGGAGAACTTCGAGGAGGCTTCAAAATCTTTTTCGGCTATTGCTGATACCATCACTCGCGCCCCCAAGGAGAAACAATCCCAATTTTTCCACAATAAAGGGAGCAATGAGTTAAAACAGAAGAAATATCAAGAGGCGGTGGAGTCCTTTAAGAACTCCCTTAGGAACAATCCTGATGATGACGAGACAAGAGCAAATCTTGCTTATGCCCAGAAAATGCTAAAGAATCAGCAAGACCAGCAGCAAGACCAGCAGCAGAACCAAGACCAGAACCAAGACCAGAATCAGGATCAGAATCAGGACCAAAATAAGGACCAAAATAAGGACCAAAATAAGGACCAAAACAAAGATCAAAACAAGGACCAGAATAAGGATCAGAACCAGGACCAAAATAAAGATCAGAACAAGGAGAATCAGCAGCAGCCATCCCCCCCTAAAATCTCTCCACAAGCAGCTCAACAGATGATTCAGGCGATAGAGGATAAGGAGAAAGAGACACAGGATAAGGTGAATAAGGAGAAAGCTGCAAAACTCCAATCTAAACAGAAAGAGAAAAATTGGTAGCTATGAGGATATTTTTTAAGAAATTATTAATTACGGCACTCTCGCTATTTGCTTTTATTTCAGCGGGAGCACAGGAGTATTCACTCTCAGTAAGTGCTCCATCTGTGGTGGCGGTGGATGAAGTTTTCAGGGTGGTTTTTACTGCTTCAGGGAAAGTTAAAACCTATAACTTCCCTACTTTTAACGATTTTCAGATACTCGCAGGCCCCTCCTCCTCTACTATGTCATCTACCACATTTATAAATGGGAAGAGGGAGCAGACCTTCGAGGAGAGTTACACCTTCGTTCTTCAACCAAAGGCAGAGGGGAAATTTACTATTCCCGCAGCCTCAGTGGAGATTAAAGGGAATAGTTATACAAGTCGCCCCTTTACCATAGAGGTGGTAAAACAGCAGAATACAGGGGGACAAACATCCGGAACTACCTCCTCCCCTTCGACATCTTCATCCACTAAGGGGAGTCAAAATCTTGGCGATAAAGATATAATGCTTAAACTCCATCTAAGTAAGAACTCTGTGGTCAGAGGGGAACCTATCGTGGCTACATTGAAACTCTATACAAGGGTGGGGGTAGGTGGCTTTGAAGATGTTAAGTTCCCTACATTTAATGGATTTTGGAGTCAGGAGATAGATACCCCTACAAATATAGAATTTGCCCGTGAAACGATTGATGGAGAGATTTATGATGCAGCGCTGATAAGGCGTTATATGCTTATCCCACAGCAGGCAGGTAATCTTATTATCGAGCCGGCAGAGCTTGTCTGCCTGGTACAGGTTCGCACTAGTTCCCCTTCGCGCTCAATATTTGATAGCTTTTTCGACTCAGGTTATGAAACCCTTCGCAAGAGGCTTCAGACTCCCAAGTTAGGTGTAAAAGTGGCACAGTTACCGGCCGGGGCGCCGTCTTCATTTACCGGTGGTGTCGGGGAGTTTAAGATAGATGCAAAACTCTCAAGAGAATCTCTGAAAGCACACGAAGCAGCTTCTCTGGTAGTAACTATTTCGGGGACAGGGAATATAAACCTTATAGATGCTCCATCTCTTACGCTTCCTCCAGATTTTGAGTCTTATGATATCAAAAGGTCGGAGAAAATCTCGGTAGGAGCCTCGGGAAATAGTGGCACCAAAATATTTGAGTACCCTTTTATCCCCCGAAGCTCAGGAAACTTCGAGATAGCACCTATTGAATTTACCTATTATAATTTAAGCCAGGGGAGATATGTAACCGTCTCTACTGCTCCTCTCCGTTTGGAGGTGGAAAGAGGTGATGAGACAGGGGCTGTGGTGGCTCCGAGTGGTACGAACAAGCAGATAGTTAAGAGTCTTGGCGAAGATGTTAGATTTATCTCCACAGACTCCTCTAACTTAAAGGTAAATAAAAACCCTCTCATCTTATCGGTTTGGTTTTATTCAGGTATTGGAGCTATTATCCTGATTTGTATTTCATTATGCATTATACTTGATAAAACTATTGAGAGAAAGAGAGATATAGTCGGGACTAAAAATAGAAAGGCGAAGAAGATGGCTAAGGCAAGATTGAAAAAAGCAGATCTCTTCCTGAAACAGAATCTCTATTCTGCCTTTTATGAGGAGTTACATAAAGCTATCCAAGGGTATATCTCCGATAAGCTTATTATACCTCAAGCCGACCTTAATAGGGAGAATAT
>CAYSND010000240.1:0-2469 GCA_964432305.1 uncultured Muribaculaceae bacterium
TCTCCATCTTAATCCCATTTGTTTTGGGATACATTTGGTACACATGGCGCGCTTTGGAAATTAGAAAGAAGAAATAGACTCCAAATAAGCGGTTTTTATAAGAGAGCGGTCGTCATAGAGATCTTGTCCTGCCTCCCAAAAAAAGATTCCACCAAGGCCATTCTCCTTAGTAAATCTGGTTTTCTCCCTAACCAATGGTCTCCCATTATAATAAATGGTGTATTTCGTGTTTCCATCCATATATTTAGATGAGGTTACCTGAGCTTCATTGGCATCCGGGTCTCCCCCTTGTCCGATTATTGTAGCGTAGCCAAGAGGAGTTCCTGTTTGAGTTATTCCTGAAGCTCTTCCGTAACATGGAATCCCTGAAACGAACTTGCTCTTAGGCATATTTCTAACATTTATCCAGTAATTATGGGCAATGGTCAACATAGAGAGAGGAGAGTGATGTATCCCCGGTGTAGTGCTAGAAAAATCATCATAAGCCATAATATTAAACCAATCGACACAGGGATAACAATCAGATTGAATACCATTTGAGATATTACCTACATACTTTCCTGATGTTATTGCCATCGTAAGAAGTTTGTTCACAGCAGGATCATGAAGATAATTACTTAATTCCCTCATAAGATAAGTGTTACCGATATGACTATTGTCTTTTAGAGTAGGGTATTCCCAATCGTTATCAACACCATCTAATTTATAGGTATCAACTATCTGTTTCAAGGAGTTTATAAACTTTGTACGATTCTCCTTGGTCTTTACCATCGTTGCAAAATTTTCATGTGCTCCATTGAAACTTATTAAAATTTTAACACCTAACCTCCTGCACCTATCTGAAAGGAGCTGAAGTTTTCCGGCATCAAGTAATTTAATAGTAAATGCTGAAGTTATTTCTCCAAAGGCAAAACAGGCAACATTGATATTTTCAAAGAAAGAATCAGGAATAGTGTTTGGATTAAGATCCCTATAGTAAGGGAAATAAGCTATTCTCCTAAATTCATTATTATAGGGGGCAGCGTATTTTAGTGTAGGTGCCACCTCCGGTGTAGGTGGTTTTGGTTTAGGTGGGGTAGGATCAGGAAGAGGATCTTTTGTACATGAAGCTATCATAATAAGTGATATAAATGAGGTTAAGAGTAACGATTTAAGTTTCATAGATTATAAAATGGAATTGCGTTATTGTTTTCCCCAAAATTAGTAGTAATTTTGGAAATGTAAAAATTTAGATTTATAACCCATGAAACAAGAGAATAAAACATTTAGTTCTACTATCGATGGCCTAAATATTAGTTACTTAGTAACAATACCTGAAAATGAACCTATGGCCATTCTACAGATAGCTCATGGAATGCTCGAACCTAAAGAGAGATTCCTCCACATGATGGAGTATTTCACTAAAAAAGGTTTTATATGTGTTATAAATGATCATAGAGGACATGGCGAGAGTGTACTCTCCTCTAAAGACTTAGGGTATTTCTATTCGGGTGGTTATAAGGGGATGGTTGAAGATATGCATACCCTCTCAACGATTATTAAAAAAGAGTATCCAGACAAGAAACTTTTTATATATGGACATAGTATGGGCTCGATGGTATCTCGCTGTTATATTAAAAATTATGACGGAGATATAGATGCTATCGTTCTTAATGGTAGTGCCTCGTATAACCCTTTGCTAAATGGAGGGCTTTTGCTCACTCGAACTATGAAATTATTCAGGGGGGAGCGTCACTGTAGCCCCTTTATAAATAGTCTTATATTTGGAGGGTTTAATCGGAAAGGAGCCTCCTCTTCTAATAGCTGGATCTGTTCCGATCCGAAGGTAGTAGCCGATTACGACACAAACCCTAAATGCAGTTTTACTTTTACCTTAAATGGTTTTGAAAATCTTATGCTCCTTATGAAAGAGACCTATAATAGAGATGGGTGGCATGTCGACAACCCTGAACTTCCGATTCTTTTTACCTCCGGAGCAGATGATCCATGCCACGGTGGGGAGAAAAAATTTAAAAAAACTGTTTCTAAAATGAAATATGCGGGTTATAAAAAAGTCTCTTATAAACTCTTCCCAAACATGCTACATGAAACCCACAATGAGATAGGAAAAGAGGGATTTTTTGAATATGTCTTAGATTTTCTAAAGAGTGCTCTTTAAGAGATAATACCACTTCCTATCATCTCTAACTCATCATCATACCATGCTGCAAACTGTCCTGGTGTTATTCCTCTCTGATGTTGATTAAAAAGGATGTAAAGTGCATCATTCCTTAAATATAGTTTTGCTTTTTGAAGAGGCTGACGATAACGAATCCTAACAAGATACTCCCTTATATCTCCCGATTTCATCATTAAATCCTCCCTAATCCAGTGAACCTCATCTCGTGAAATCCTTAGAGCTTTTCTCAGTAGTCCGGGGTGATGATGCCCCTCCCCTACAAATATTATATTCTCGTTAATATCAGTGGA
>CAYSND010000241.1:0-2439 GCA_964432305.1 uncultured Muribaculaceae bacterium
CAAAGAGAAAAAAGAGTTGGCAGAGTTGGCTTTAGTAATAGGAAAAAAAGAGTTAGCAGCTCAGTTAACTACTGAAGCTGAGGCTTTGAAGCACCATATTCAGACTAAAACGTTTGATGAAGAGACAGGCTTCTTCTATGACACCCGTATAGGTACCGGGGAGTTCGTTAAGGTGATGGGGGCAGAGTGTTGGGTGCCATTATGGGCAGGAGTGGCTACCAAAAAACAGGCAGCAAAAGTATTAGAAAAGATGTTGGATACTAATAAGTTTAATACCATGGTGCCATTAGGTACACTGGATATAAGTCACCCTGCTCTTCGTCCTACGAGGGGGTATTGGAGAGGACCAGTATGGATAGATCAGGTTTACTTCGGTATTACCGGTTTAAGAAATTATGGTTTCCACAAGGAGGCAGATATGTTTACAAATAAATATATTCAGAATGCCCAAGGGCTTCTAACAGATGGTCCAATTCACGAAAATTACAACCCTATAACCGGGGAGACACTAAACTGTCCCAACTTTAGCTGGTCGTCAGCACTTACTATTAAAATGTTATTAATGAATTAGATATGAAGAAAGTACTTTTTATTATGATGTTTTTTTGCAGCGTTTCTTTGTATGCACAATACGATGGAACTCCTATGCAAAAACAGACTCCTAAAAATGAACAAAAACCACAGGAGCAAGTAAGTAAATATCCCCATTCGGATAACGATTGGGAAAATCCTAATGTAGTGCATATTAACAGACTCCCATCTGCAGCTTCCTTTTTGGCTTATCCAAATAGGGATTTGGCGATGAAGGGGAATGTAAGTGCTTCTCCTTATTACCAGTCTCTTAACGGTGTGTGGAAGTTTTACTATGCACCTACTGTTGCCGAAGCACCAGAGGGTTTTTGGGAAAAGGGGACAGATATTTCAGGATGGAAAGATATTAATGTTCCTGCTAACTGGGAGTTAGAGGGTTTTGGATATCCGTTCTATGTAGCAAGCGGTTTTGGATTTAAGAAAAATCCCCCTCTTGTGCCTGTTGATAATTGTCCTGTAGGGTCGTACAAGCGTAGCTTCACTATCCCTGCTAATTGGAGTGGAAGGGAGATTGTTCTCCATTTTGGTTCAGTAGCATCTTCATTTTATGTTTGGGTTAATGGTGAAAAAGTGGGTTATGCAGAGGACTCCAAGACTCCATCAGAATTTGATATTACCAAGTATCTAAAATTTGGGAAAACTAATGACATATCACTAAAAGTATTTAAGTTCAGCGATGGTTATTACCTCGAAGATCAGGATTTTTGGAGATTGGCAGGGATACAAAGAGATGTCTATATGTATGCTCGTCCCCAACTTCATATCAGAGATTTTGAGGTAGTTACAGATCTTGACAGAACATATACAGATGCAGATTTTTCTCTTTTTGTCGAATTAGGTGGAAGCAAGGTGGGGAGTGTGAGAAATGCTGAGGTTCAAGTAGAGGTTATAGATAAAGAGGGAAACTTAGTTTATAAGGAGAGTAAAAAGGGGAACTTAGGGAGTAAAACCATTGATTTTAAAAATCACTTTGTAAAACCTGCTCTTTGGAGTGCCGAAAAGCCAAACTTGTATACTATGGTGCTAACTCTAAAAGTTGGAGGAAAAGTTCAAGAGGTTATCAACAGAAAGATTGGATTTAGGGAGTGTGAAACAAAACACGCACAGCTTTTTGTTAACGGCAAAGCTATATATATCAAGGGGGTTAATAGACATGAACATGACCCTAAAACAGGACATGTCGTCACAGAGGAGTCTATGATTAATGACATTAGGCTTATGAAACAGATGAATATAAACGCTGTAAGGACTTCTCACTACCCTAATGACCCAAAGTGGTATGAGCTGTGTGATATTTACGGACTTTATGTGGTCGATGAGGCTAATGTGGAGGGACACGGACTTGGGTATAAACCGGATGAGTGCTTGGCAAATCAGCCTATCTGGGAGAAAGCCTTTATTGATAGGACTGAGAGGATGTTTGAAAGGGATAAAAACCATCCATCTGTGATAATTTGGTCACTTGGAAATGAGTCGGGAGAGGGGTGTAATTTCATTGCCACATACAATTGGCTACACGCAAGGGATAAATCTAGGCGTCCTGTTCACTCCGAAGATGCAATGACAGGTCCATATACCGATATATTCTGCCCGATGTATAAAAAACTCGATGTACTTATTAACTGGACGCTCTATATGCCAGACAAACCGTTAATACTATGTGAGTATGCTCACGCTATGGGGAATAGTGTCGGGAACCTGCAGGATTATTGGGATGTAATTGAGAAATACCCCTCTCTACAAGGGGGATTTGTATGGGACTGGGTCGATCAGGGATTTGAACAGTGGACAGAAGATGGGACATTCTACTGGGCTTATGGCGGCGATATGGCACCAGAAGGGACCCCA
>CAYSND010000242.1:0-2435 GCA_964432305.1 uncultured Muribaculaceae bacterium
CCACAAATGCAGAGTTTTGGTTACCCTGTGGTACTCGATGTGACCCACAGTCTTCAGGAACCAAATCAATCTTCTGGGGTAACCGGTGGAAAGCCGGAACTTATCTCCACCATTGCACGTGCAGGGATTGCAGCAGGAGCAGACGGACTCTTTATAGAGACCCATCCTGACCCCTCCATTGCCCTCTCCGATGGTGCCAATATGTTAAAATTGTCCTTTATGGACGACCTTTTGAAGAGACTTATTCCGATTAAAGAGGCCATTTCAATGTTTAACTAATAAATTTATATATAATGAACTTATCATCTGATTTCTCAAAGCGTTACGAAAAAATACCTGTAAGTATTTTTAACGATGCTATGAAAGCTTCCAAACTAATTGCAGACAAGATTTTGCTCACTGTTAGGGATTGTATGCATACAGGTAAAAAATGTGTACTTGGGCTATCAGCATCATCTGCTAGTATTCAGGTTTACGAAGAACTCGTCAAAGCCTATAAAGATGGGAATATAGATTTTAGCAATGTAATAGTATTCTCGGTCGATGAATTTTACCCCCTTGACAAAAATGAATTACAGTCTCACTATAGATTCCTTAAGGAGTATCTTTTCGATATGGTAAATATACCTGCCGAAAATATCCGTTGTCTTGATAGTACCAAAAGGAGTGATATAATATCATACTGTGAAGATTATGAGCGTGAGATTCAGAGAGTCGGAGGGATAGATATACTTCTTCTCTCTGATATGGGATTTAATGAACCCGGTTCACATTATAATTCTCATACCCGTCCTATTACCCTTAACTACACCTCTCGAGTAGCTCATGCAAGTGAGTTCTTCGGGGTAGAATATGTTCCATTCCATGCTCTTACCATGGGGATAGATACCATAATGAGAGCAAAGAAAATCTATTTCCTTGCTTGGGGTGAAGGGGCTGCAAATACCACTAAGAAGATGGTGGAAGGGGAAATTACCGAGCAGGTACCAGCCTCCTTCCTACAGAGACACACCAATATTGAGCTTTATATCGATGATGCTGCTTCGGCAGAGCTTACTCGTGTAAAGACCCCTTGGCTCTCAGGAGATTGTGAATGGGATGATTTTATGATTAGAAAAGCAGTTTTCTGGCTTTGTGGTAAACTCAAAAAACCAATTCTTAAACTTACAGACCGTGATTACAATGACAATGGGATGTCTGACCTTATAACTCGTAAAGGGCGTGCAAGTGATTTGAACATTAAGATCTTTAATGACCTTCAGCACACCATTTCAGGGTGGCCCGGAGGAAAACCTAATGCTGATGACTCCACTCGTCCCGAGAGAGCTTATCCCTATCCAAAGAGAGTGGTGATATTTTCACCTCACCCTGACGATGATGTTATCTCCATGGGAGGAACCCTTGCCCGTCTCTCCACACAGGGACACGAGGTTCATATCGCTTACCAAACTTCTGGTAATATAGCAGTCTTCGACCATGACGTTATCAGATACCTCGATTTCCAAAGAGAAAATGCCCGTATCTATAAGCGCGACATAGAGGAGGCAGATGCTACCTACCATAAAGTTGTTAAAGAACTTAAAGAAAAACACCCCGGCGAGCCGGATCCACAAGATGTTCGCGAAATTAAAGCAGCCATCAGACGTGGAGAGGCAAAATCAGCCTGTCGTTACCTCGATATTCCGGAAGAGAGAGTTCATTTCTTAAATCTCCCCTTCTATGAAACCGGAGGAATAAAGAAAAAACCACTTGGCAAAAAGGATATCCAGTTAATAAAAGATCTACTCCAAGAGGTCAAGCCTCATCAAATATATGCTGCTGGTGACCTTAGCGACCCTCACGGGACACACAAGGTCTGTCTGCAAGCTATTTATAAGACCATCGATGAGTTAAAAGCCAAAAATGAAGAGTGGCTTGAAGAGTGTCGCGTTTGGCTTTATAGAGGTGCTTGGCAGGAGTGGGATGTAGCTGAATCAAACATGGCTGTCCCCCTCTCCCCTGAAGAGGTAAATATCAAGCGTGAAGCGATCTTCCGTCACCAGTCTCAAAAAGACAAACCCCTCTTCCCTGGCTCTGATGTGCGTGAATTTTGGCAACGTGCCGAAGAGCGCAATCATAACACCGCCGACCTCTTTGATAAACTCGGTATGGCAGAGTATCAAGCCATTGAGCTATTTGTGCGCTACTATTTCTAAATAGTACCCCAATAATTAAAAAGCCTCATCTATAAAAAGACGAGGCTTTTTTTAAATGTCATTGCGGGCTTGACCCGCAATCTCTGCCCTATAAAGAGAGCAGAAACGAGTACGACTCAGCAGTCTTTTCCAATTGCTTGTATCTGCCGGAGGTTCCACCATGCCCCGAATCCATATCACAGCACATAATTAAAACATTACCATCAGTTTTGGTGGCACGTAATTTTGCAACCCATTTCG
>CAYSND010000243.1:0-2429 GCA_964432305.1 uncultured Muribaculaceae bacterium
GGTATATCTCCGATAAGCTTATTATACCTCAAGCCGACCTTAATAGGGAGAATATCTCTCACGCCTTAATGGAGAAAAAGATCTCCGAAGAGGTTATAAAGCAACTTTTCGATCTGCTTGAGGCGTGTGAGTATGCCCGATATGCTCCGGCGACAGGTCATACGGCGATGGAGAGTCATTATAATGATGCCGTTAAAGTTATTTCATCAATAGAAAGTTAAAAGGAGGAATTTATATGAGAAAAACAATACTATTTTTAACTCTTTTGGTAGTCTCGCTCCCTTCATTAAGGGGTGTCGATAAGGATTCGCTATGGCGGGATGCTACACATGCCTATACACAAGGGGATTTTCAGCAGGCACTTAATGGCTTTATGGAGATAGAGAAAGGAGGTTATGTATCCCCTGAGCTCTACTATAATATCGGAAACTCTTATTATAAACAGAGTGGAAATTTGGCTCATGCTATTCTCTATTATGAGAGGGCACTAAAACTAAAACCTAACTATAAGGATGCGCAGCATAATCTGCTTCTTGCACAGCAATTTACTCTCGACAGGATAGATTCTGTTCCGGAATTTGTCTTTGTTACATGGGGGCGTTCGGTGAGAACTCTTATGACTTCGGATGGTTGGGCTCTTCTCTCACTTGGACTTCTTCTTTTATTAGGGATATTTTTTCTTCTTTATAGATATGCCGGGAGTCTCTCTGCTAAAAGAGCCTCTTTTATAGTTGGTATTTTGGTGTTACTCTCTTTTATTACCTCTTTGACCTCTTCTATAACTTCATACAGAGAGATGAAAAAGGAGAATATGGCAATAATCCTAAATCCTGTAACTTCGGTTAAATCCTCTCCTAACCAGACGGGGACATCACTTTTTATCCTTCATGAAGGGACTAAGGTGGAGTTAATCGAGCATCTTGGGGAGTGGAGTAGAGTGGAGCTCTCTGACGGTCGTCAGGGGTGGCTTCAAATGAATGATATGGAGATAATTTAAAGATTAATAATATGGCACTTATAAAATCGATTTCAGGGATAAGGGGAACCATTGGTGGGACACCCGGAGAGGCATTAACACCTCTCGATGTGGTTAAATTCACAGCAGCATATTCAGTAAGACTCCGCGAGAGGATAGGGGAGAAGGAGATGTATAAAGTGGTGGTGGGGAGAGATGCCCGTATTTCGGGAGAGATGGTGGACTCTCTGGTCTGTGGCACCCTCTCTGCTTGTGGTATAGATGTGGTCAATGCAGGACTTGCTTCTACCCCTACTGTCGAGATGGCGGTGGTCTTTGAGGGGGCAGACGGGGGAATAATCCTTACTGCCTCTCATAATCCAAAACAATGGAATGCCCTTAAACTTCTGAATGAAAAGGGGGAGTTTTTAGATGCAGAGGAGGGGAGGTTGCTACTTGAGGTGGCTGAAAAAGAGAGTTTCTCCTTTGTGGAGGTGGATCAATTAGGGAAGATGGAGGTTAAGGAGTTTTCAGGTGCTCATTTAGAGAGTGTACTTGCATATCCACTTGTGGATGTTGAGGCGATATACAAAGCCGGTTTTAAGGTTGCTTTAGACGGAATAAACTCTGTTGGAGGTATTATTGTTCCAAAACTATTAGAGGCATTGGGAGTTACTTGCGAATGTGTGCATTGCGAGCCAACAGGGGAGTTTGCTCATAACCCCGAACCGCTCCCTGCACACCTAAAGGATCTTTCGGAGCTTGTAATCTCCTCGAAAGCAGATTTAGGGATCTCTGTTGACCCTGATGTTGACAGACTTGCCTTTATTTGCGAAGATGGAACCCCTTTCGGGGAAGAATATACACTTGTCTCCGTAGCAGACTATGTTCTTAGTCGCAGAAAGGGTCCTACAGTCTCCAATCTCTCCTCTACCAGAGCATTGCGCGATGTAACAGAGAGTCATGGTTGTACTTATACCACAGCAGCGGTAGGGGAGGTGAATGTTACCACTCAGATGAAAAAAGTAGGAGCAGTAATCGGAGGAGAGGGGAATGGAGGGGTTATTGTCCCCGATTTTCATTATGGAAGGGATGCCCTTATCGGCATTGCCCTTTTCCTGACAAATCTTGCGCATAAAAAGATGAAAATGACAGAATTAAGGGACTCTTATCCAAAGTATGTCATCTCCAAGAATAGGATAGAACTCTCTAACCCTGTGCTTATTGAGAAGATTTTAGAGGAGGTTAAGAGGACTTATGCAGCAGAGAGGATTACCACCATTGACGGAGTAAAAATTGACTTTGACAGAGAACGCTCTTGGGTTCATCTTCGCAAGTCCAATACGGAGCCGATAATTAGAATCTACTCCGAGGCTCCCGATGAGGCAAGTGCGGAGGCCAATGCGGAGAAAATTATTGCGATAGCAAATAAAATAAAAGGAGAATAAAGGAGATGTTTTCATTTAGAACCACA
>CAYSND010000244.1:0-2421 GCA_964432305.1 uncultured Muribaculaceae bacterium
ACTCTACGCTGCACAATGTGGTGGTGGGGGATAACTCTTGTATCGAGAATGTTCAGAATTATATTGCAAATTATGAAATAGGGGAGAATACCTATATTAAGAATGTGGGGCTGGTGATGGTGGATGGTCTTACCTCTTTCGGGGAGGGGGTTAAGGTGTCGGTTATGAATGAGACGGGTGGGAGAGAGGTGGCGATTCACAGTAAGTTATCGGCTCATCAGGCTTATATTTCAGCACTTTACAGGCATCGTCCGATACTTATCGAGAAGATGGGGGATTTGGCGGAGTTTTATGCCAAGAAGCACTCTTCTAGTGTAGGAAAGATTGGTAACAATGTTATTATTGTCAATGCAGGAACCATTAAAAATGTCAGGGTAGGGGACTATTGTACCATTGAGGGGGCTTCCCGTCTGGAGAATGGTTCCATTAACAGCAATAAGGTGGCACCTGTCCACATAGGGAGCAATGTTACTTGCGAAGATTTTATTGTCTCCTCAGGTGCTTATATAGACGATGGGGTATTGCTCAGCAAGTGCTTTGTGGGGCAGGCATGTTTCCTTTCGAGGAACTACTCTGCATCGGAGTCATTGTTTTTCAGCAATTGTCATGGAGAGAATGGGGAGGCCTCCTCGATTTTTGCAGGTCCATATACGGTAACTCACCATAAATCAACTCTTTTGATAGCAGGGATGTTCTCTTTTATGAATGCAGGGTCAGGCTCTAATCAGAGTAACCACATGTATAAATTAGGTCCTATCCATCATGGGATTTTGGAGAGGGGCTCAAAGACCTCTTCCGATTCATATATTCTCTTCCCAACCCATATTGGCCCCTTTTCGTTAATTATGGGGCGGCATGTGGATCATATTGACACGTCGAATCTCCCTTTTTCGTACCTTATCGAGCAGGCAAATACCTCTTATGTGATGCCAGGGGTGAATCTTCGTTCTGTCGGGACTATTAGAGATGTCCAGAAGTGGCCCAAGAGGGATAAACGTACTGATCCTAACCGTCTTGACTATATTAATTTCAATCTTCTCTCTCCTTATACAATTCAAAAAATGATGAATGGTGTGGAGATTTTGAGGGAGTTGCAACGGGTTTCAGGGGAGGATTCGGATGTTTTTACTTACCGCAGTGCAAAAATCAAAAACTCTTCCCTTCGGAAGGGGCTGCAGTATTATGATATCGGGATTCGGAAATTCTTAGGTAATTCAATAATTAAAAGGCTCGAAGGAGTTGATTTTAAGGACAATGAGCAGATTCGCGAGAGGCTTCGCCCCGATACCGCGGTGGGGATAGGGGAGTGGATTGACCTTTCGGGGTTGATTGCACCTAAGTCGGAATTAATGAGATTGGTGGCTGATATCGAGGAGGGGAGGAAGAAGGGGGTACAGGAGATAAATGATGAGTTTAAGGTCATGGCAGACAATTATTATGTTTACGAATGGACTTGGGCTTATAGTAAGATTGCAGGATTTTACGGAGTGGAGCCGGAGGCAATTACTTCCAAAGATATAATCTCGATAGTCAATAGTTGGAGGGAGGCGGTGGTTTCTCTCGATAAGATGGTCTATGATGATGCGAAGAAGGAGTTTTCACTCTCTTTTATGACAGGATTCGGGGCTGACGGGGACTTAGAGCAACAAAAGAAGGATTTTGAGCAGGTTCGGGGTGATTTTAACACAAACCCTTTTGTCGAGGCAGTTTTGCGCCATATTGAGGTAAAAACCGCCCTCGGAGAGGAGTTAATTGGCAGAATGAATAAAATTTAACAATATATGAAGCAGAAATTTTTAGAGAAGATAGAATCGAAGGGGATTAGAGCAGGGGTGGTGGGTCTCGGTTATGTGGGGCTCCCATTGGCTGTGGAGACCTTGATGAAAAGAAGGTGGAGACAATCAATGCCGGAGGGAATTATATCCAGGATGTCCCAACGGAGGAGTTGGCGAAGCTTGTGAGGGAGGGTTCCCTCTCTGCCACGGGGGATTTTTCGAAGGTAGGGGAGTTGGATTTTATTGCCATTTGTGTCCCTACGCCGCTGGATAAGCACCAGCAGCCAGATATTAGTCATGTCAAATCTTCTGCTAAAGCCATTTCATTGCACTTAAAAAAAGAGACAATGGTGGTGCTGGAGTCCACGACCTACCCGGGAACCACCGAGGAGTTAATTAAACCTATTCTGGAAGAGGGCTCCGGACTCCGCTGTGGGGTCGATTTTTACTTGGCGTTCTCCCCTGAAAGGGTGGATCCTGGGAACAAGAAGTTCAATACCAAAAATACTCCTAAGGTGCTCGGGGCAATAGGTGCTGATGCAACGGAGGTGATCTCCAAAATGTACCGTTCGGTGCTGGAGGGGGAGATACATACTGTCTCTTCACCTGCAGTGGCAGAGATGGAGAAGATTCTTGAGAATGTTTA
>CAYSND010000245.1:0-2419 GCA_964432305.1 uncultured Muribaculaceae bacterium
AAGATAGCATAAATAGCATAATTGTTCAGAATCCGAATGGAACGACTACTACACTAATTGCCGACAGCGATACCCTGCTCTGGTTTAATGTTAGAAAAGCCGGTGGAGATTATAAATATATTGTGGAAACCAAAGACGATAAATTTTATTCAGCAATTTTAACATGGACCGAAACAACTAAATTAGATGTTATAAAACAAAGTGATGAAGCAGTAAAATGTGGAGATGGAGTGTATCGTTACCACTATATCATTGGAATACCTTTAAAAGTAGAAGATACTTTAATATATAGAATCAAACCTACTGGCAACATTGATCAGCAGACAATAAATGATGACAGCGATTATTTCAGTATTTATTTCAGGTATACTGATGAAGGTTTTACCCAGTTAGAAGGAGACCATATTTATATAATTAAGAAGGATGGGATATGGTATGAAGCTGTAATTACCTATAATGAAGCTGAAATAACTCTCATACCTGTTACAAATGAACCGGATATATTTACGATGAAAGCTGATGCAGGTAGCTATGATACCATTAAAGTAATGGGAAAAATTGAACTAACACAAGGTAGTAAAGACGATTTTGATCTTTATATTTGGGAAGAAGAAGAATGGGTCGAATGTACTTTTGAGGATAACGATAACTCGTACTACTGGTTTGGACCCCAAGAAAATGATGTTTTAAAGGGTATTCCTTTTGCAGACATCCCAGATACCCGATTTAAAATTACATTTAATAAAACTGGTGAGCTTAAATTTGTTATTAAAATACTGGCGAGAAAAGATCATATTAATCAACCTAATGATTTCGATCTCTTACTGTTAACTGATACATACGTTGTTACAATAGAAGAGTAGCTGGAAGAGATGGGGTCAGGTCTCAACATTTGACACATCCAGTCATTGCGGCCTTGCGGTTGTTAACTGACACCTCAAGAGAGGACTGATTTTTCACAATTGGCTCTCTCTTTTTCTTTATTCAATTGACGTTAAAGAATGTGGGCTACAGGGTATGAGACTACCAATCTCGTCTTGCGTCGTGAGTTTTGCGTCCTGCGTCAAAACAGATACTGTGTCTAAAGTCAACTCACAAACTCTCCCATAGACACACTATTTAGTTTTTAATAGTTCTCTTTATCCTGGTACATATTCGGTCTTATTCTCATAGACGGCATGTGCCAGGAGGAGCAACTTGCGCATACAAGCAATTACTGCCACTTTTTTCGGTTTATGATTAGCAATCAGGCGTTGATAGAATAGAGCTATTCTCTTATTATGGTTTATAGCACAGAGTGTGGGAAGATAGAGCATCTTTCGGATATACCGGTTGCCATTCTTGCTTATCCTTACCCCGCCCTTTACCGATTTGCCTGATTCTTTATAGATAGGATCAAGTCCCACCAGTGCTGTAATCTCAGCCCTATTGGTACTTTGATAATTATAGAATAAGGCCATCAGACTGAAGGCTACCTTCTCTCCTATGCCGGAGATCGTCTTAAGCCTCTGGAAGTCTTCCTGTAATTTAGGGTGTTCTGCTATATAGGCCTTGATAATAGCGAGGAGTTCCTCCTCTAACAGTTGCTTACCTAATAGCTCTCCTCTCAACATCTCACTTAAGTCTTTATTGGTAACACTAGCAAGGTGATTGGAGATGGCTACCCTCTGACCCTGGATGAACTGATAGCTGGCAAGGTATGAGTTAAGCGTCCTGGCTACCGGATCGATTACCGGTACCTTTATCTTATCATGAGCAATAAGGCTCTGATAACGCCAGATGACACAGGCATCAATTTTGTCAGACTTGGACCTGACCCCTAAGGATTTGGCAAAGTTATAGCTCTGTTTGGGATTTAGGATATAGGCCTTAATATGGTTGGCTGCACAGAATTCTTTTAAAGGGTCTGAGTAGATGCCGGTAGCCTCAAAGATTACAACCAGATTTTCAAAGTGCTTAAAGTGTCTCTTCAGGTAATGGTAGAATGACTTCAGTTCTTTGGTATTTTCAAATTCCAGACTTTTTTTGCCATCGTATACAGATAGGACTTCCTTTGAGACATCAACTCCGATATAATACATTTAGAGAAACCTCCTGATTTAGATTAGGAGAGTTTGCGTGGGTCGCCCTTCTTATAGCTTTTACTTGTGGCAACCCAAGCTGAAATCAGATATCCTTATCTGTTTCGCTTCTGATACTGTCCAAGATTTAAGGAGGGCGGTCCATCTGTATTGCGAACTCATCGGCTGATGGTTCCCGTATAATCGTTGACCTTACCTACTCAAACTCTTCCAGTATCATGATAGCATAATTTAGTAAACTACTGGATATTGGCATAGTACAAGTATAACGTCAGGCTATGTTAAAATTGTTTCTATGTATAATTTACCTCCACCTATAGTATTAATTTAACCAAAAT
>CAYSND010000246.1:0-2405 GCA_964432305.1 uncultured Muribaculaceae bacterium
GCAAATTCCCTCTCCTGCAGCCGTGGGTGAGGGATTTTTAATTCGGGCAAATCGACTTTGCGCTCTCCGTAGAGAAGGATATCTATGTCAATAATCCTCGATTTATAGACCCTGTTCCCATCCGAATCATACTCCGGTTCCATATCGCTCCTCCCCATCTTCCTCTCCACATATTTGCAGGCAGCAAGGAGCTTCTCAGGCGCAAGATTAGTCTGAAAAGCAATAGCCTGATTAAGAAAATTCTCCTCCGATTCAAACCCCCAAGGTTCACTCTCGTGAATGGAGGACTCTTTAATTTCAGAAAAGAGATAAGTGGCAAGCTCCGTAACAAGCAGAGAAATTGCAGTAGAGAGATTTTGTCTTTTATCCCCCTGGTTAGTCCCCAAAAGAAGATAGACCCATTCCATAAGATTATAGCAAACCGAGCTCTAATAGAGCTTCGTCAGATAACATGCTTTTATCCCACGCCGGCTCAAAAACCACATTTATACTGGCATCAACCACCCCCGGAGTCTGGAGAACAGCCTCTTTCACATCAGCAAGTAATTCATCCACAAGCGGGCAATTAGGGGCTGTTAAAGTCATAGTAATAGTAACATTATGGTCATCATCTATATCAATCCCATAGATAAGACCTAAATCATACACATTTACAGGAATTTCGGGGTCATAAACTTGTTTAAGTGCCCTAATTATATCCTTATTTAATTTCTCTTTATCCATTGCTCTTTATTTATTAGAATATGCTACAGCGTATGCTCTTATCTGATTAATCATCGCCACCAAACCATTTGCGCGAGTAGGTGAGAGATTCTCTTTTATCCCTATTTCACTTATAAATCCGAAATCCGATTCGAGTATCTCCTCAGGGGTTCTCTCATTATAAACACGAATAAGCAACGAAATAATCCCCTTCGTGATTATAGCATCACTATCTGCTGAGAAATAGAGTTTCCCACCATTAAAAGAGGATTTAAGCCAGACTCTCGACTGGCAACCCTTTATCAAATTTGTCTCTTTCTTATCAGCTTCCGGAATAATGGGTAGCGACCTACCTATTTCGATTAAATACTCATACTTATCCATCCAGTCGGTAAAAACGCCGAACTCCTCAACTATCTCTTTTTCTGTCTCTTTAATAGTCATCTTATCTTAACATTAATATTGCTTTCTGTAATGATGATATAAAATATTCCGCTTCTTGGAGCGTATTATAAGGGGCAAAAGAGGCTCTAAGCATCCCTGTTACACCGAAACGTGCCATTAAGGGTTCAGCACACATCTGTCCTGAACGAATAGCTATCCCCATTTTATCAAGAATCATTGCCAAATCACTATGATGTGCCCCCTCTACAGTAAAAGAGAAAAGTGGAATTTTGTTATCCCCCTTTCCATAAACCTTAAGCCCCTCTATTTTTGACAATTCCTGTACAATAAAAGAAGTTATTGCCTTTTCATTCTCCGACAAACTCCTCAACTCCTCTGCAAATGAGAGAGCAGAAGTATAAGTTGCTGCCGCAATAAAATTCGGAGTCCCTGCTTCAAACTTCAGCGGAAGTGGAGCATAAGTGGTTTTTTGAAGAGTTACGGTTCCAACCATATCCCCTCCTCCCATATAAGGGGGAAGCTCCTCTAAAAGAGCCCGCTTCCCATAAAGAATTCCTGTCCCTGTGGCACCATAGATTTTATGAGCTGAAAAGACATAATAGTCGGCGTCCAATGCTTGAACATCGACATTGTCATGAACAACTCCTTGCGCCCCGTCTATTAGCACCTGTGCCCCCACCGCATGTCCCTTACGGATAACCTCCTCTATAGGATTTCTAACTCCAAGAACATTAGATATATGTGCAACTGCCACTAATTTTACACCACCATCGAGTTGCCTGTCAAAAGAATCCATATCCCACTCCCCATTGTCATTTACTGAGAATGTTTTCAGCACTGCCCCTCTCCTTTCACACACCATCTGCCAAGGGACTAAATTTGAATGATGCTCTGCTTCGGAAATGAGTACCGAATCCCCTTTTTTAAGGTATTTTTCGCCAAAAGAGGAGGCAATAAGATTAATCGAAGCAGTAGTGCCAGAAGTAAAGACTATCTCCTCTCTTTCGGCTGCATTTATATATTTCCTAACTGACTCACGTGCGTTCTCGTATAATTCGGTAGCATCAGCACTAAGCTTATGAACAGCTCTATGAATATTACCGTTAAGACCGGAATTCATCCTATTCACCAACTCAATAACCTCTTTCGGTTTTTGGGAGGTGGCGGCATTGTCGAGATAGACAAGCCTTTTCCCATATACAGACTGGGAAAGGGCAGGGAGTTTCTCTCTTATCTCATCGATTCTATTCATATAAATAGCTATTAATTTGCAAAAGTAGTTAAATTTGCAAAATAAG
>CAYSND010000247.1:0-2396 GCA_964432305.1 uncultured Muribaculaceae bacterium
GAACCGGTACTGCCGACATAACCAATAATCTGTCCCTGGGAAACTCTCTTACCTACCGCTATCCCCTTCCCATATTTAGAGAGATGAAGATATGCAGATGAGTACTGTGAGTTATGTTTAATTTTAACCGTATGTCCTCCACCCCCTTTAAACCCCTTCTCAACCACCACTCCGTCTCCAATGCTCATAACAGGTGTTCCCATCGGGGCAGCATAATCAATCCCGGTATGAGGACGAACTATCTTCGTTATAGGGTGTCTTCTCGCATAAGAGAAACCGGAAGATATTCTTGTAAAACTCAAGGGTGCTTTTAGAAATGCTTTCTTTACACTCTCCCCTTTCTCATTCCAATACCGATTACTCTTCCCTCCATCTTCAAAATAATAAATTGGGTACTCCTTTCCAAGATGTGTAAAGATCACATAATTAACCCTCTCCACATGCTGAATTGCCCCTTTGTACTCCGAAACCTCATAAAGTGCTTTGAAAGAATCCCCTTTCTGCAGACCGAAGAAGTCTATTGTCCACGCATATATGTCGGCCAATTTTACAGCGAGAAGTGGAGTTACCCCTGCCTTTTTTACATCTACCCATAGAGAGTTATTTATAACAACTTCTGAATAATAATGTTTGGTCTCTATCTCTTTTTCGATAACACTCACTGCAAGAGTATCAATTAGTCTGAAAACCACAAAAGAGGATTTATCTTTTTCATATACTAAATATGCAAGCTTCGGCTCCTCCTCCCCTTGATAAAATGCCTCATAACCATTTCCTACTCTTATCTGCTTCAAGTCGAACACCCCTTTAGCTCTCTCAGAAAGTGTATAAGCATCACTTTGAGAAGCTCCAAGTCTTGTCATAAGAGAGGAAAAAACATCTCCTTTTTTTATCTCCCCCTCTTGAACATTAAAATCGGAGATAGGAATTCCATATTCATAAATTTTTTCATCACATATTTCCCCATTTTCTTCTCCTTCCGACTTAGGGTTGTTAGAACAGGAAAATGTAACCAAAAGCGACATAGAGAGCATTATAAACCAGATTTTCTTCTTCATAAACACGTTTTTAGTTTTATTACAAATGCAAAGTAATTAATTTTTTTGGAAATTGTTGAAAAAATTGTGGAAAACATTGTAAAAATTTGGAAATAATTGGAAAATATTTTTTAGTTTTGCAGAGAAATAAGAAAGAATAAAAAATGATAAAATTCGTAGGTGAATATAAAGCTAAATTGGATGACAAAGGGAGATTAATTTTCCCCTCTGCATTTAAGTCACTTATGGATTCAAATGAGCCAATACGCTTAGTGGTAAAACAAGATTTATTCTCGGAATGTCTCTCTATTTTCACTTACAATGAATGGGAGAGGGAATCTGAAAACATAAAGGCTCGACTTAATTTCTTTAACAAAGAGCATAGCGAGTTCTGGAGAGGCTATATGAGTAATAGAGCCTTGATAGAACCTGATGAGAAATTAGGAAGGATTACAGTTCCTAAATCTCTTCTCGAAAGTATAGGAGTCCAAAAAGATGTTGTCTTTGCCGGCAATGACCATAAAATAGAATTGTGGGCAAAAGAGAAATTCGAGGGGAGGAAATTCGACGAAGAAGAATTTGTTTCTTTAGCAACTAAAATATTAGGTTAAATCCTTAAAGAATAAGCTTATGTCAACTTACCACACCCCTGTGCTTTTGAAAGAGAGCGTTACTGCGCTAAATATTAATGAAGCAGGCATCTATGTTGATGCCACCCTCGGCGGAGGAGGTCATACAAAAGAGATTCTTTCTCGTCTCGGCAACAAAGGGCGTGTCATAGTCTTTGATAAAGATAGTGATGCACTCCGCAATGCCCCCCAAGATAAGAGAGTAATCGTCGTTCATAACAACTTTAGATTCATCCATAACTTTGTTAAGTATCATGGATTCGAACAAGTTGATGGAATTCTTGCCGACTTGGGAGTCTCCTCCCATCAGTTCGACACATCTGAAAGGGGTTTCTCTTTCAGATTTGATGATGCCCCTCTCGACATGAGAATGAATATTCTCTCCGAGAAGTCCGCCAAGGATATTATTAACAACTATAGGGAGGAGGATCTTGCAAGAATATTCAAAATATATGGGGAGGTGGAGAATAGTAGGAAGGTGGCTAACCTAATCTGTCGTGCAAGAGAAAAAGGGAAAATAGAGACTACAGCGGAACTCTGCAAAGTTTTAGAAGCGGTTACACCGATAGCCACTTCAAAGAAATATCTTGCCAAGATATTTCAGGCAATAAGGATAGAGGTAAATGGTGAGATGAGCAGCCTTGAGTACTTTTTAAGAGGGGCTCTGAAATCATTAAAAGAGGGGGGGATAATGTCGGTAATTACATATCACTCTTTGGAAGATAGAATG
>CAYSND010000248.1:0-2355 GCA_964432305.1 uncultured Muribaculaceae bacterium
GGGGTTGATGTCTCTAATGGTATGGCAGCTCTTTTTATCAAAAAGATTTTAGGGAGCGGGGAAAATATCAATTATATTTTTGATGAACTTGACGGTACTTTCCCAAATCATGAACCTAATCCTCTTATACCGGAAAATACCCTTGCTCTGCGTAAACTTGTAGCCGATAAAAAATGTGATATCGGGGTTATTTATGATGGAGATGCAGATAGGGTAATGTTTGTGGATGAAAATTCAAGGTTTATCTCTCCGGATTTGATGATAGCTCTTCTCGGTTATTTCTTCCTTGAAGGGGTAGGCTCGTCTGCTAACTCAGATAAAATCAAGGAGAGCCTGAAAGCAAATCCTCTCTCCGGAACCCCTGTCAGGGTGCTTCAAGATATTCGTAGCTCTAAGGCAATAGGGGAGTTTCTTGCTCCGATGGGGGGAGAGATTCACACTTGGAGAGTGGGGAGGGCTTTTGCTGCTCCCAAGCTTCGTGATATAGATGGGCTTTTTGGTGGGGAACTTGCAGGGCACTATTATTTTAAGGACTTTTTCTATTCAGATAGCGGTGTGATGGCATCGCTTATTATTCTCGATATAGTGGCTCAGATGAAAGCACGCGGTCTCTCCCTCTCAGAACTGATAGGGAAGATAGAAAAATATCATAATTCAGGGGAGATTAACTTTAAAATAGAGAATAAGAGAGGGGCAATGGATAGAGTAAGAGAGTATTTCACCTCTCTTGAGACACCTACCTATTCGGCTGATTTTGATGGATATAGAGTGGAGTTCCCAGACTGGTGGTTTAATATACGCCCTTCTAATACCGAACCTTATCTCCGCTTCCTATGCGAAGCCACCGACTCAGCCCTTTTGGAAGAGAAGGTTTCAAAAGTTCGTGAAATTATCGCTTCGATGAGTTAAACTAAGCGCGCCAGCGGATTTTCTTTTTTGATAGGAAGGCTACGAAGGCAAGGGTTAGGGCTGTCATTACGAATGAGCGTATAAATCCTACCCATGGCATTCCTGTGGGGTAACAGGCTTGATAAAGCGAGATGAGAGCGGTTAGTTTCATTAAAGGGAGTATAAAATTCCCAAAGGCTATATAGCTTAGGAGGGGATTTTCTCCTGCCCCTGCAAGTATCCATCTCGAAAGAGATTTTCTCTTTTCTAAAATAGAGTGGAGCAGGTCTATAGCGAGAAGTAGCATCAGTGAAATTCCGGCAGTAATAAAACAATACGATATGGTGCAAGGGACTTTCTTGATACCTCCGTCGAGGGGTTCCATAATAAACCCTGCTACTAAAAGCAAAATAATAATGGCAAAGTAATTTCTATATTCTTGAAACTCTCTCTTTATGAAGAAGAAGAGTAGAGAGAGAGCTGTTAAGGTTACTGCTGCATTAAAGAGAATGTTTATACGGGTATAAAATGCGTAAAGAAACCAAATCACTGTACCAAAAAGAATAATGGAAAAAACAACTCTTTGCCATAAGGGGATATTCTTGTCAGTTATAGTGGTGGAATTACTCTCTGAGAGCCTTTTATATATTAAATCTCCCACGACCGTGGAGGGGATAAGTAAGAGGAGAAAATAAAAATATTCAAAGTTAAACCACCAGCGAATCTCTCTGTTTGCATAAGTTATAGCAGGCAAATCGAGCTGTTGAGTAATTATGGTAAAGATGAAAACGAGAAGAAGTATCCCTATTCTTAGTTTAATCTTATCACGAGTGAAATACCAAATCAAGGCACCAAAGAGATATAAAAAAGCAAGTAGGAATATTATAATCCCTCTTCTATGAATAGATATTACCTCGTCAAAACAGAAATGCCCGATGATGATAATTATAATTATATCCAGAAATCCTGCAATACGGATCGCACTCCCCATTTTGATAGAGAACCGACTTAATTTAGAGCCTTCAGGGAATAGTGGTCTCTCTGCAAATGACTTAGGGAAGACCATGTATATCGAAAAGAGATAGAGAAACCCTAATATGGTAAGGAGTTGAGCCCAAAAAGAGACCTCTCCGCCATTATCGAAATTTAGGAAAATGTAGAGATAGGAGAAGAGCCATAGCATAAGGAATCTTTCAAATGTCTTTTTACAAAACTCTTTTGCCGATAAGGATGAGGCACTCCGTCTCCCCGCTATTGGGATAGCGACACCCATACAGAAAATAAAGATAGGAAAGACTAAATCGACCCAGCTTATCCCTGCCACCATCATATTTAACTCATGAGTGGGGGGAGGATTCTGAATATGATACATCCAGGCGGGTAACACCCCGTGTGGCTCGATAGCCGATAGAATCATACCGAAAATGGTAAGACCCCTTAAAATATCTAATGGGATATAACGTTTCA
>CAYSND010000249.1:0-2341 GCA_964432305.1 uncultured Muribaculaceae bacterium
TTTTTAGCTACGATGAGCCATGAAATCAGGACACCACTTAATGTAATTAGTGGAATGGTTCGTGAGATAAAAAAAGGGGTTCTCTCTCCTCAGCAAAATGTATTTATCAATCAGACGGAGATAGCTGTACAACATCTGCTTACTATTGTCAACACTATTCTTGATATGTCGAAAATAGATGCCGGACAGCTTACCCTCGAAGAACAGGTCTTTAGCATTCAAGGAGTGGTCTCAAATATCGGTTCTATTATGAACTCCCTTGCTCTTAAAAAGCAGTTAATGCTTACCACGAATGTAGGTCCCAATGTGGCAAGGGCTCATATTGGTGATCCGGTAAGATTACGTCAAATACTTACCAATCTATTAGGAAATTCCATTAAATTTACCAATAAAGGGTATGTATCATTGAATGTATATTTACTCGAGTCTTCCTCCACGCATCAGAAATTGCATTTTGATGTAATTGATACCGGTATAGGAATGAGTGATAAGTTCCTTTCTACCCTTTTTGAGAAATATACTCAAGAGGATAGTAGTGCCAGGAGGCGCGAAGGTACAGGACTTGGGATGAACATTACTCGAAGATTAATCGAGTTAATGGGTGGAACTATTACTGCAACAAGTCAAAAAGATAAGGGGACTCATATCCAATTCGAAATAGAACTCCCAATCGGAGATGAGCAGAAATTAGTGGTCATAAGGAATACTATCGATAAAGATAAGTTTAAAGGATTAAAAGTTTTGTTGGTAGAGGATAATGAGATGAATCGCTTCATCGCCTCTCAAAGTCTTAAACATGTTGGTTGTCTTATTACAGAGGCAGAAAATGGGGAAGAGGGAGTAAATAAATTCCCATCAGATGACTTCTCGGTAGTCCTTATGGATATTCAGATGCCTATTATGGACGGAATGGAAGCCACCAAATTGATTAGAAAAAAATATGGTGATAAAACCCCTATTATTGCCCTTACCGCTAATGCCTTTAAGCACGATATTGATTTATACTTGTCGTTGGGAATGAACGACTATGTCATCAAACCATACAAGGAAGAGGATCTCTATGATGCATTGAGTAGAGTAATCGATAAAGGGGAAGAAGAAGACCTTGATTCATTCAAAATAGTTGAAGAGGAACCAATACAGCATTATGATTTGCAGCAGATTACCCAACTAAGTAGGGGTGATACCAAGTTTGTATCTAACATGGTGAAAATATTTTATGAATCCCTATTAAAATCGACACCTCAAATGGAGGAGGCATTATCTAAGAGAGATTTTGCTTTTCTAAAGGCTATTGCTCATAAACTAAAACCAAGTTTAATGAATATGGGAGTGAATTCTATTGTTAATGAGATCAAGGAGATAGAAAGTTATGACGTTAGTGGTGTCTCGGAGGAGCGTTTGATACAATTAACAAATAGGGTGATAGGGATATTAAATTTAGTGATTACAGAAATAAAGAAAAACGAAGAATTTTAACTAATACCTAACAGATATATGACAACACATAATTTTAAGATTTTTTTGGTCGATGATGACCTCTTTCAGTTAGCAGTATTGCAAAAAGTGGTTGAGGGTCTTGGCTATAGTGATATACATTCTTTTACGAATGGGACAGATTGTTTAGATTCTATTCATCTTAACCCTGATATTGTCTTTTTGGACCATCACATGGGTGATATTTCAGGGTATGAAGTTTTGTTGAAAATTAAAAGACATGACCCTGATATTTTGGTAGTTATGGTTTCAGGGCAAGATGCAATAAAGACCGCAGTGGATTCGTTAAAGAAAGGGGCATTCGACTATATCGAAAAGAATGATAAACAGGAAGAGAGTATTGCAAGAGTATTTGAGAAGGTAATACTTCTAAGGGAAGAGCAAGAGAAGAGTGGATTATTAAAGAAATTGTTCAAAGGTTTTTAAAACCTATTTTACATATAAACTCATGAAATTCAAGAATATAATAATAATTTTAGTCTTGTCGTATGCGACGACCTCTTGTAAAACCCTTAATTTATTTGAGTCAGCCACGACACCTGCGGCATCGGAAATAGAACGTGTTGACAGTGTTTTTTATGGTCAAAAAAGTTCTCAATACCGTATAAGGGTGGATGACAAAATAACAATAAGTATTTGGGGACAAGATGAGTGGAGTGTTGGTTCGACTTATGGAGTATATAACTCTAATGAGGTGTATGGGAAATGGTTGATGGTCGATGCGGATGGAAATATAGAAATTCCGAAAATGGGGACGATGAATGTTTTGGATAAAACTATATTAGAGTTAAAGAGAGAGGTTCAGCACTCTTTTTCCACTTGGATACAGAACCCGATAGTCGAT
>CAYSND010000250.1:0-2328 GCA_964432305.1 uncultured Muribaculaceae bacterium
AGAAGAATGCTTTAGTCTATAATGTTGAAGCCTCTTTTAATCAATATTCAGATACCGGAGTTGTTACCATCTATTTTGGATGCGATAAGAATAACTTCGACAAATGCCATAATTTAGTCCTTAAAGAGTTGAAATATTTCAGGGAGAATAAAGTCTCTGAAAAATTCCTGAAGGAGTCTGTTAAACAGCTCCTTGGGCAGCTTGCTATCTCTTCTGATAATGGTGAAGCACAATGCCTCTCAATGGGGAAATCGCTATTGGTTTTCGGAAGAGTGATAGAGACTGAGGAGGTGCGGAAGATGTTGGAGGGAATAACAGCAGAGGAGATTCAATCTGTGGCTCAGGAGTTCTTTTCGGAGGAGAGACTCTCCAAAATTATTTTTGTCTGACAAATGAGTGGAGAAGCTCTAAATATAAATGAGGCACTCTATTGGGTAGAGCGGCAGACGGCACTTCGAACAAAACAGTCGAGGATGCTCTCTAAAGGGGAACAGTCAGAGTTATTACAGATGTTTTCTCTTATGATAAGACCCCTACGAGTCCTCGAAATTGGGACATTTACAGGATATTCTACGATTTGTCTTTCGAGAGGTTTGCTCCCCGGAGGAGAGATTGAGACCATAGAGATAAATGATGAACTTCAAGATATTATAGAGGAGGGGTTTGCAAAATCAGGAATAGCATCGGCAGTAACTCTTCATATCGGAGATGCTAAAGAGATAATCCCCTCACTCAATGGGGAGTATGATTTGGTCTATATAGATGCCAATAAGCGAGAATATCCCGAATATTATAATTTGGTTATCGATAAAGTCAGGGTAGGGGGGTATATCCTTGCAGATAATGTACTCTGGGATGGAAAAATATTTCTTGACCCTCCACCTCAAGATTCTCAAACTCAAGCAATTCTTAAGTTTAATAGAGTAGTAAAATCAGATCCGCGGGTGGAATATAGTATCCTTCCAATAAGAGATGGGCTTGGGGTTATTTATAAAACCTCCATGCTATAATTCCAGCAGTCAAAATAGAGGTTTCCCCCACTCCATTCGACCTCTCCTCTCTGGAAATCGACAGTTTCACTTCTTGAATATTTCTTTGCAGGATAAAACTCTTGTGAATAATCTTCATTGACAATAAATCTGAAAGCATCCATCCCTTTCGTAAAGAAATAGTAGGCATCCTCATTTTCCAATGAGCTCTCTGCCCCTTTTATGAGATACCCTCTTCGAGAGTTTTTCTCTAAATCTTTAGCTGTTAGGACTCTTCCGAAAGATTGATCTACCCCTACCCATCCAACTCCTTCAAAATAGACTTGTGCCCAATCGTGTAGGTTAAGCTCGCAAGGGTGAAGCATCCATCCGCTCTGCCATTTTGCAGGGATACCCGCGTAGCGGGCCATTGTTATAAAGAGGAGCCCTACCTGACCACAGTCCCCATGACCATTATCAAGTACGTACTCGGGGATATTATCAAGTACAGAGTATTCAACGGCTGATGCCCAAGGGTAATAATCTGCTATCCAATTCCATATATTTCTTACTTTAAGGTATGGATTATCGATTCCGACAGTAAGGGAGTCGGTAATTCTTTTAATTCTATCACTAAAGATAATGTGTGTCTCTCTCTCCGCAGTAAACTCTTTATAGAGCGCACTGTTTTTATCGTATGGTTTAATCTCCTCAGGTTTGAAGTCGAAAAATTGGTTATATGAGGTGTATGAGAGTTCATACCAAAACTCTGTCCTTTCACCCGATTTCGCAGTTTTTTCCATATAAATGGAGCTATGTGCAGAACCTTTGGGCGAGAGCTGATAATCAGGCTGTGATGTGGCTATAAGAGTAATATCTTTATACTTAGGGTCATTTTGAAGATATGGTAGCCAAACCCTTAATATCTCCCCATCGGAAACCATATCAGGTTTTACAGAGAGAGTGTAACGGATTTTAAAAGTTTCAGGTTTAACTAACTCTTCTCCTGTGGCTTTTGCTTCACTAACCACATTAGGAATATAATCTGCAAGGAAAAAGTCAAGCTTAGAGGGTTTCCTATTGGTAATAGAGTCATAAATAGCTTTTGCAGTAAGGTCAATTCTAAAAACATTCCTCGCTGCATTTCTAAAATACATTTTCTTGCCATCTATAATCCTGTATTCAAGAGCTTTCGATTCTTCCCACTTACTCATCTCCTCACGAGTTACCGAAGGGTAGATTTGGGTTAGTTGTGCAAAAATAGAGGAGTCATTTCTGTTAAACTCTTTTCTTATTCTAGCCTCCTTCTCCTCTTGAGAGAGGGTAATGGATTGGTTAACAGAATAATGTCCACAGCTTG
>CAYSND010000251.1:0-2326 GCA_964432305.1 uncultured Muribaculaceae bacterium
TTATTTCAAACAGAGATGATCACGCAAAAAACTTTTCTTTTCAATACCGTGATGGAGCATGGAAACAATCCCCTGCGTATGATCTTCTTCCCAGCAGTGGGTTTAACGGCTATCATACAACGACCATAAACGGACAAGGCGAGCCTACGAAAAAAGATGTGATGACCTTGGCAAAAGAGATTGGGATTCAGGTCAATCAAGCTACTCAGATTATTGAGCAGGTTGAGGATATATGCCACCAAAAAAACATGGCTAAATTCAGCCTCAAATAGTAAAGTAGAATTGTTGATATTTTTGCCAAATTAATTATTTGGGTTACTTTTGCGGCTTATTAATTTTAACTATTATGAATAAAAAACAGTTTCCAATCCTAATCCTAAGCTTACTTGTTTTACTTATTTCCTCTACTGACCTCTCTGCCCAAAAACCCAAAAAGATATTTAAATATCAGGGGGAAGTGGTTGCAGGATTAGGTGTTATGCTTTCACAAGAATCCGGAACAGGAAATCTTCATATTATTAATGGTGTCAGATTTAACCCTTACTTCTCGGCAGGAGTTGGTATAGGTCTTAACCTTGTGGATGATAACGAAGTGCCTTTTATCCCTTTCTTTTTGGACTTAAAGGCTTACCTTCCCGTGAGTAAAAAACTCTCTTTTATGTTCTACTGTGACCCCGGATTTACTGATCTGCCCAATACTTATATAGTAACTCCCGGTTTTGGATTAAGCTGGAATATTACAAGATCACTTGGACTGAACTTCTCCCTTTTCCATGATAGATATTTCACTAAAGCAGAAGGGACTTTAAACGGAACAGATGTCACTTTAAAGACCAATTTTGGCTACACAGGCCTCCGATTAGGGCTCTTCTTCTAACAGACTATATTTATAAACGAAATAAATCGGCGGGATTCATACTTAGAAACTCTTCTAAGGGGATACCGCCGGTTCCTATTGTAAAGAGACCGCGAGGGTGGTACTCCTCATTAAATAAAGAGAGTCCCAAACTTTTGCCCTCTTTTCCACTTTTAACCTCTAGAGCTATTATCTCCCTCCCTTTCTCTATCACATAATCAACCTCATAGCTCCCTTGGTTCCAATAATATACATTGAATCTCTGTTTCAATCCGCAATTTATCAGATGAGCGCCTACTGCTGATTCGACAAAACGCCCCCAATCTTTAGGGTGTTTCAGCACCATTTCAAAATTTTCATCCTGACTTGCAGAAAGTAGAGCGTTATTATGTACTTGAAATTTAGGCTTTGAGGCTCTTTTTCTAATAATGTCAGCAGCATATTTCTCAAGACCTGATAATAATCCTGCCTCTTTCAGTAATGAAAGATAGCCTGATAATGTGGTCAAGTTTCCTGATTCTTGCAATTCTCCTTGAACCTTAGTTAAAGAGAGTATTTGTGAGGAGTATTTGCAACCAATATCGAATAGCCTTGCTAGTAATACAGGTTTATCCACTCGAGTCATCATTAAAATATCTTTAGAAATAGTTGCCTCTACCAAAGATTCCCTTATATAGTTTTTCCAACGCTCTTCTTCAGCAATAAGGGGGGCAGATCCCGGATAACCCCCGAAATAAATAAATTGTTCGAGAGACCACCCAAAGGCATCTCGCATCTCATCAAATGACCAGTGGGTAATATTGGTAAGTTCATATCGTCCTGCAAGCGATTCGGTTAGTCCCTTTTGAATAAGAAGCCTCGATGAGCCCAATAGGATAACCTTCACATTCGTATCAGAAAACGAATCGTTATCCCACTCTTTTTTAACTGTTTCACTCCAGTTTGGTATTTTCTGAACCTCATCTACAATAAATAGTATCTCTTTTTTCTCCCCTTGTTGTAGTTGGAAACGGGCATTTCCCCACTCGCGTCTAAGCCATGCTGTATCTGCAGCATATAAATCATCTGCCGTTACAAATAGATAAGGAATATCTATTTTCTTGATAAGCTGTTTTATTAAGGTCGTTTTTCCCACTTGACGAGGTCCAACCAATACTTGTATAAATTGTCTTTTTTCAGATACCCTATTCCTAATATCCTGTAAGATAGCCCTTTCAAACATACTCTTATTAATTTATTAGCAATTAAAAATAAATTATTAGGCAAAGATAATAAATTAATTAGCAAAATCTAAAAAATTTACAATAAAAAAAGCCGACTGAATAAGTCGGCTTTTTTATTTACAATACCAAAAAGTTATTCTTCAATATCCCACCAAACAGGTGTTGACCAAACTTCAGGTTTAAGGGCTGTAGGATTTGAAGCCTGAAGATTAACGTTGTTGTAGTTAATTTCATGACTGCAATGTCT
>CAYSND010000252.1:0-2321 GCA_964432305.1 uncultured Muribaculaceae bacterium
GACATAATATAGACCATACTAAATAAACCTAATAAAATGCGCCAATTAATTAAAATTCAACTCTTAACTCTGCTTATTCTCTCATTTTTTAGCTCTTGCTCAAAAAATGGAGAATACACAGTAAAGATTTTGTCCCTGGGTGACATACATGGGAATTTCTTTGATACCACCTATGTTGAAAATACCCCAAAACCCTATTCTATGTCTAATGTCTCTTATTATGTTTCCAAACAGAGAGAACAATTTGGTAAAGATAATCTTCTTCTTATCGATATGGGAGATGATTTTCAAGGTGATGACTGTTGTTATTATTATAACTATATCGATACCACTATCAAACCACACTTTATCCCAAGAATACTTAACTTTATGGAATTTGATGTTGCAATTCCCGGGAATCATGATATAGAGCAGGGAGCCAAAGTTTATGATGCTCTTAAAAAAGATCTTAAATGTGATTACTTAGCTGCCAATGCTATCGATTCTATTACTCATAAACCCTATTTTAAACCCTACTCTATTATAAATAAAGGAGGAATTAAAATAGCAGTAATAGGGATGACCAATCCTAAAAATAGTGTTTGGGTGGTTAAAGATATAGTAAAAGGGTTACATTTTAAGGAACTCTATCCCTTGTGTGACTCTCTTGTTCAATTAGTTAATAAAAAAGAGCGACCAGACTTGACAGTTCTTGCAGTTCATGCAGGTATTGTTATGGATGGAAGTTATGTGAGTGAAAATTCCGGAAAGTATCTTGCAGAACATATCAAAGGTGTGGATATTGTTATTTCTGCTCATGACCATCAAGCAAGAAACATGAAGGTTTATAATGGTCAGGACTCTGTATTGCTAATTAATTCAGGTCCTTATGCCTCGTATGTTTCAGATATTAATGTTAAACTTACCATTAAGGGGAGTAAAGTAATAAAGAAAGAGATAGATGCTGAAAATGTAAGTATGGCAGACTTTCCACCTGATAAGGCATATAATGATTTCTTTAGAGAAGATTTTTTAAGAGTAAAAACCCACGCTAATAAAAATATGGGGTATTTGAAAAGAGATATCATACTATCTGATGCCCTTAAAGGGAGTTCAGAATATATAAGTACTATTCATTTAATTCATCTAAAATTCTCAGGGGCAGAAATATCATTTGCTTCACCTTTCAACATAAAGGATACAATTCCTGCAGGGGTACTCCATTTTCATGATTTATATAAAATCTATCCCTATAAAAATTATTTATATACTTTAAAAATGACCGGTAAGGAGATAAAAGATTATCTTGAAATATCATACGACTATTGGGTTAATAATAATGGTATATACTATTATTATGACTCAGCGGGGGGGATTAATTATGATGTAAAAGTTTCAGCACCAAAAGGGAAAAGGATTATTATTAAATCTATGGCTAATGGCTCTGACTTCTCAGAGAGTAAGGAGTATATTGTGGCAATGACCTCTTATAGGGCATGTGGAGCAGGGGGATTACTTGAAGCTATCGGAATTACCTCTGAACAGGCAAATAAAAGGTTAATAAATAAATTTCCAGAAGTTCGTACCATGCTCTTTGATTTTATCTCTTCAAAAAAAGAGATAAATTTAGATTGTATTTCATATACGACCATTGTCGGGGCTTGGAGTTTTATAAAATAAGTTTTTAATTATTGAAAACTCTTTCTTACCTTTGTAGGGTTGTATGTATATAAATAATATGGAAGAGAGTTACGATATAATAATAAGCAGACTAAAGAAGAGGGTAGAATATATCATCTCAAAATTTGAAATAGTCAATGCTGAAAAAAAGGAACTTACCTCCCAGTTACAGAATTGCAAGCAGCAATTGGAAATTAGTAATAACAAGATTAAAGATTTAGAACAAAGATTAGATAAGTTACAGTTGATGGAAGCATTCAAGACATCCGCCGGGGATGTTAAGGAGGCTAAGCAGAATATAGGGAAAATTGTGAGAGAGATAGATAAATGTATTGCATTATTAAATGACTGATAAATGGAGGAGAACAAACAATCAATAAAAGTTACCATTGCTGACAGACTATACCCTTTCTCCATTAATCCTATGGATGAGGAGGAGGTTCGTTTGGCAGTTAAGATGATTAATGAAAGACTTGAAAATTCAAAAAAGAGATTTCAAATCCAAGATAATCAGGATGCGTTAGCTATAACCGCCTTTCAGTTTGTTGTTCAGTTAATTAGAGAAAAGAGACAAGATAACTCAGGAACTATCTTGTCTGAAATATCTACTCTTGATGCTCAGTTAAAAGAATATATTGACAATAATTTGAGTTAATTTTCTC
>CAYSND010000253.1:0-2303 GCA_964432305.1 uncultured Muribaculaceae bacterium
AATTTAAAATCAACTCCTGTTTTCTTTTGCTCAAGATAATGTCTTTAATCTTTTTTTCATTATACTGATAAGGGGAAAGTGCCCCCTGAGCTACTCTATCATAGACAAACAGAAGATAAGTAGAGCCCATAAAATCTTTTTCGATATATGGCTTTTTCTTTAACTCGCTCTCGCAAAGGTCAACATCCATATCCAACTCACGAGCTATTACTGTAATAGGAATCCACTCATTATCAAAATCCATATACTTCTCTGCAGAACTGTAGCAGACCTCTCTCAGAGCATCCACATCTTCAAGCATGGTGGAACGATAAAGGGATTTAATAACCTGAAGGTTTGGTGAGCTTGTGTTAATCTTTATACAACGTGCTTTAATTATGGAGTATGGGGCAATGAAACTCTGTGTGTTCTCCTCATAGTACTTTTTGCACTCCGAATCTGTTATCAGAGTATCGAGCCTCTGCTCCACAAATATTTTTTGATACCTAAAGACCAATAAGGAGCTTCGATAATCATCCAACTCCTTCTGAACATCTTTCTGCTCTTTAGAAAGCTGCCCTTCAGCCATTGAGAGAAGGAGGTGCTTAGTAGCCCAAGAGTTAATATAGGCTTTAACAATCCTTACACTATCCTCCGGAGAGGCATCATTAGGTATTAACTGTGCTATCTCACTCTCATGAAGCACCTTAGTCCCAAGTCGTGCAACTACTTCGCCTTTGAAAATTCTATCTATAAGTTGACATGATGATAGTAACAAAAGTGCTGAGAAGATAAGAACTATTCGTTTCATTATCGACTACTGTAATTTGGAGATTCTCTGGTTATGGTAACATCGTGAGGGTGATTTTCGATAACCCCGGCTGCCGTAACTCTAATGAACTTAGCATTGCGAAGCTCCTCTATATTTCTTGCTCCGCAATACCCCATCCCTGAACGGAGACCTCCGAGCATCTGATAAACCACCTCTGTTAGAGTCCCTTTATATGGAACTTGTGCAACAATCCCTTCGGGAACAAGTTTCTTAATATCATCTTCCATATCTTGGAAATACCTATCCTTGGATCCTTGCTGCATTGCCTCCAATGAACCCATCCCACGGTAGGATTTGAACTTCCTTCCATTGAGGATAATGGTCTCTCCCGGGGACTCTTCGACTCCTGCAAAGAGAGAGCCTGCCATAATAGAAGAGGCTCCGGCTGCAAGTGCTTTGACAATATCTCCCGAATATCTTATTCCTCCATCTGCAATAATTGGAATTCCAGTCCCTTTTAATGCTTCTGCTGCAAACATAATAGCAGAAAGCTGAGGAACTCCCACCCCTGCAATAACCCTTGTAGTACAGATGGAACCGGGACCGATTCCCACCTTCACAGCATCAACTCCACTCTCCGCAAGCGCCTTTGCAGCCTCTGCTGTAGCAATATTTCCTGCCACTATCTGCAATTCGGGGAATGCCTTGCGAATCTTCTTTATTGTTTCAAGAACAAAAACCGAGTGCCCGTGGGCAGTATCCACCACCACTGCATCTGTATGAACGGAGACCAATTTTTCCACCTTGTCGAGGACATCGCCATTAACCCCCATTGCGGCAGCAACTAGCAGACGCCCTTTGGAGTCCTTGCTTGCCTTGGGATTGTCCTTGATTTTCATCATATCCTTGTAGGTAATCAACCCACGGAGTTTGCCATCATTATCGACCACCAATAGTTTCTCTATTTTATACTTTTTCAGGAGCTCTGTGGCCTCTTTCCAATCTGTCTCACCGGTAGTGGTCACGAGATTCTCCTTGGTCATAATCTCGGCTATCGGGGTCTTCATGTTATCCTGGAAACGGAGGTCACGATTGGTAACGATCCCGGCTAAAAAGCCATTGGCATCAACTACAGGGATTCCGCCAATATGATTTTCATACATTAGACGGAGTGCATCCCCGACTGTGGCGTCCTTATGAATAGTAATGGGGTCATAAATCATCCCGTTTTCTGCCCTTTTAACTCTCCTGATATGATCCATCTGTCTCTCGATAGACATGTTTTTATGAATCACCCCTATACCACCTGCTCTTGCCATTGCTATAGCCAATTCTGCCTCTGTAACAGTATCCATTGCTGCCGATACGACAGGCGAATGGAGAGAGATTTCCTTAGAAAATTTAGTGTCGGTATCTACTTCTCTCGGCATGACTTCCGAGCGAGCGGGGATTAACAAAACATCATCGAATGTTAGTCCTTCCGGAATATTGAAGTTATTGAGTGTACTCATAGACCTGTTTTTAACTTGCAAATATATAGAAAAAAAGAGCG
>CAYSND010000254.1:0-2285 GCA_964432305.1 uncultured Muribaculaceae bacterium
TCGGATTTATAGGGTTATTTGAAAGGGAGGTTTTTATAGGTTCTGCTGTTGAAGAGGCATCCATTATAAGCAGCATATCTAAATTACCATTAAAATATTTAAAATTAAAGTATGGCAATTTACTTGAATTAAGCTCATTAACAGCAATATAAGCATCTAAGGAGTTTGCAAAATTAAAACTTACATTTGCGACAGAATTTCTCTCCTTATTGGGAGCATCTCTATCATATATTTTTGAAGTTTCAGTATAAGAACCACTACCTGCAACTTTGTAAAAATATTTAGAGATAGTTGGAAGAAGACCGTGGGTATATTCAAACGCAGTGATATTTAACAGAACATTTGCGCTTATCTCTTTATCTATTCTCATATCTCTTTTAATTTCCCATTTATTCTCCCCAATGCACTTAATCTCAATGTCCGTTAATTCCCCTACTGAACATCTCCACTTGGCACCTACGCTTTTCAGAGAGTTACCATCCATAACTATTGTGGCAAAGCCTGGAAGCAATTTGCAGGTATCTCCGGAAAACCTGATTTTGTATTTTGGGAAAAAGCGGTCTTCAAATATATTCTTTTCAGACTGCGTAGCCAATTTAATAAATTCGTCTATTTTAAGAGCATTGTCCAGTGCAGATAGATGTGGGGAGAGAACCTTATCAGTGGTAACAGAGTAAATTACTAACCCTAACTCTGTCCTTTTATTATAGGGGGTATTATCCCGCACCTTACATGATGTCAATAATGACAAAGTAAGGAGTAATATGGGTGATATTCTTGATATTTGTTTCATTGTATCTGCTGTTATTAAAATTTATATCCCATCCCTATATTAACTAAACCAGTCACACCTACCCCTAATTCAAATAATCCATAGATTTTATCTCCCACTGTTATCCCAAATAAATTGAGATGGGCGACCGGGATAAAATCCGTATATTTTATTCTGTTTACTGCATTATTAGTTTTATACATTCCTACCCCGACACCTATGCCTCCATATATCCTGACATATTGTCTATTTAACCAAACCCACCTAATCATAGGGATAATAGAAATTTGTTGTACAATGTTTTTACACAAAAACTCGTTTGACTCCTTCTTAAAGTAATTTTGCACCCCACAGGAGTAGATAAGTGATGAAGTTATTTCAAATGAGGGAGAAAAACGGTAATGGTATGAAGCAGTAATGGCTCCTGTAACATATTCATTTTTTAAATAAGCACTCTGGTGATAAAAATAGTGGCTTATACTTGGTAAAAAATTTCCTACTCTAAAATCGTTTGCGCGAAAATAATCTCTATCCGGAGATACAATAGGGGACCAATAAGAATGTAATGGCATGTCATAGGGGAATGCCCCAACAGATAATCTTACCTCACTCCCCCGAGTAAAAGTATAATTATTGGCTTTTTGCGCTATAAGCGGAGAAGAAAAAAATATAGCGACTAAAACCGCTAATAATGATTTTAAGATGTTTTTTCTGCTCATATCCGCTATAAGTTATTTGCTACAAATATAAAATGCAATATTAGAGAAAATACTGCTTCCATTAAAGAAAAAGGACTCTCGACAAGTCATAAGAAATAAGTCTCAGTTCTGGAGAGTTTGAGAGATATTCGCTTTCCGTGTCCTCTTAAAATCTATCTACTTGATTATGGGGATTTTAATAATTTTAATATTGCGGAAAGCTAGTAGTTTTTACTGTTTTTGTCTGTTTTTCCCTTGCTTTCCGTAGTGCTTCGCATGGCTACTTGTCTGATATTAAACGTTTTAGTCGTTTTGCGTCATGTGGAAAGTAAAATGCGAACCCAAAAGTCATTGCGGACCACGTTCCGAAATCCCGAGCCTATTCCACCTACTCCTTCAAACTTATTAATTTACTCAGCATTTCCACCACATCTAACTCTATTTTTGAGAATGCAAACCAACGCTGCCCTAAATCTTTCAATGATGCACCAATATGATACACGGTCATTTCATCGACTATAAGAAACCTATCATGAGAACGGGAGAAAATATTTACTTTTATAGGTGGGTATTGGGAATTATGTTTCTGAATATCCAAGGACAATAACGGAGAGATATGGGCAGTATAGATAGTGGCTGAAACCCCATCCCCTCTTTTAGAGAGAAGATGTAACACCGATTCATCGATATAGTTATCTATAAGTATTAATGAAACCTTTGCGGACTTAATAACATCCGCCACAAACAGATAGGCATCGAATATCTGGCCATCATAAAAAACACCATGAGACGGTGGCAACGACCCCTTGACCAAT
>CAYSND010000255.1:0-2282 GCA_964432305.1 uncultured Muribaculaceae bacterium
TAGTTAATCTCTCACTCTCATCCATATTAAAGAGAAAACTTCTAAATATTCCCTACGGTGGAGTGCTTATCTCAGAAGGGGTTTTCCATGCACTAAGTGATGAAGAGTTGGAGAAATCAGGTGTTGTATTCTCTTATGATTCTCATGGACACCCAGAACTTGGAAAAGTCTCTAAGGCACAGCTTTTCAATACTATTTTAGAGAACAAACTACATCTTTTAGGTCTCTCGGTTAAAACTCGTCCTATCGAAATTGGGTACGATGTTAGGTGTCACACCCCCGTATCATTTGATTTGACCTACTGTTCACAACTTGCTTTCGGAGTTTGGAAACTCTTCTCAAAAGGGGAGACAGGGTGCATGGTCTATATCAACTCTCTTGGTGAGGCAGCCCCTCTTTACTTGAAAGATCTTCAAGATCCTAAGACAGGAAAAATTCCACCGAGACTTGTGGATATAAATCGTGAAAAAGTACAGAATATCTTTAAGTACGAATTACATTATATCACTCCTAACGATTATGAGGCAGCTAAAAAGTATGTTCCAAGTCCAGAGGAGTACGATTTTTATAAGATTCTAAACTGGTAAAATTTGCTTATGGAAGGAAAGTTTATCATATATCAGACGCTTTTAAGAGTTTTCGGGAATAAAAATGAAAATTGTATTCCCGGAGGCTCATTAAAAGAGAATGGTTCCGGCGTGTTTGCAGATATAAACAACGCGGTTCTCGAAGAGCTCAAATCCCTCTCCGTCACCCATATCTGGACTACTGGTGTGATAAGACATTCTTCCGAGGGGGAACCCTTTGTTAAAGGGAAGGCAGGTTCTCCTTTTGCCATAAGTGATTATTACGATGTTAACCCTTATCTTGCTACTAAACCCTCTTCGAGGATGAAAGAGTTCGAGCAACTTGTTGCTCGCTGCAAGAAGTCAGAGATAGGGGTGATTATAGACTTTATCCCTAATCATGTCTCTGTCGGTTATTCATCTGAGAAAGATCCCTTTACCGATGCAAATTATTACCCAGGAAGGATTCATGATGGTGACTGGAGCGATACAGTTAAACTTAACTTTGATGTTCGTGATACATGGGAGAAGATGTTAGACATCCTCCTATTTTGGGCAGGAAAAGGGGTTAGCGGATTCAGATGTGATATGGTAGAGCTTGTAAACTTAAACTTCTGGCATTGGTGTATAGAAGAGGTAAAAAAGCAGTATCCCGATATTATATTTATTGCAGAAATATATAAAAAAGAGAAATATCGTCCTTTTTTAACCTATGGTGGATTTGACTATCTATATGATAAATGCGGACTTTATGATACTTTAAGGGGGATTACACAGAGTAATGAGCCTGCATGGGGCATTACATCCAATTGGCAGTTCCTAAGGGAGTTGCAGCCCAATATGCTGAATTTCATGGAGAACCATGATGAGCAGCGACTTGCCTCGGATTTCTTCCTTGGTTCTCCGGAGAAGGCTATGCCCGCAGTCTTTATTTCATTGTTATTCAATACTGCCCCTTTTATGTTCTATTTCGGTCAGGAGATAGGGGAGAGGGGAATGGATGAGGAGGGGTATAGTGGAAGAGATGGCAGAACGACCATTTTTGATTTCTGGAGCGTCGCCTCTGTAAGGAGATGGATAAAAGGGATAGAAGAGAAAAATAGCCACAAGTATCTCACTGATAGGGAGATTCAGATTTACGAGCTCTACAAGCAGCTCTTCTCTGCCGCGATGCTTATTCCTGCATTTAGAGTAGGTGGTAACTTCGATTTATGTTATGCAAATGCCGATAATGGTTCATTTGACATTAATCGCCATTTTGCTTTTCTAAGATACGGGGAGGGGGAACTCTATCTCTGTGTGGTTAATTTCTCTGATGAAGAGGCTAACCTAAAGATAACTATTCCAAATCATGCTTTTGAGTTTTTAGAGATACCTCAGACTGATAAACTAAACTCCTCTACTCCGGTAGATGTCTCATTAGGATGGAGTAATTGTTTTATTCTCAGATTAATTTAACAAGTCTATTTATGAGAAAGTTTGTCATTGTATTGCTATTAGTTTTTACGACAGCAATTACCTCTTATTCCCAGGATATTACAGGGAGCTGGAAAGGGGAGCTAAATGTGTTCGGGCAGAAATTAGACCTCTATTTTACATTTTCAAAAGGGGAGGAGGGGCGATATAGTGCCACAATGGATATCCCTATGCAGGGGGTTAAGGATCTCCCCGTCGAAGAGGTAAAGTTTGAGAAGTTAGTTCTCGAATTAAATCTCA
>CAYSND010000256.1:0-2243 GCA_964432305.1 uncultured Muribaculaceae bacterium
GCAAACTGCTGGTTTTAGCCACTCACCCACCTCACCAAAAGGATTGCAAAGGTAAAATAGAATTATGAAAAAAAAAAGTTATTTGAATGTGGATTATGACAAGTGCCTTATTTCTAAGCATATAAAATTAAAATCTCCCGTTTTGGGATATAGTTGCTGTAAGGATAATAATGAAATATTGTCTATAGAGAGTTATGCTTAAATTTATGCTTCTCCGCCTATTTCGCTATTTTTCAGCGAAATAGGGTGAGCAAAGGTAATTCTTGTTCCTTGACGATAGGAGTCATCGAGATATATCATACCCCCCATTTTATAAGCTATCTGCTGTGAAATAGCAAGACCTAATCCGAAACCATGTTGAAACTCGTCACCTTTCTCAAAACGAGTAAAGATTTTATCTCTTCTATCCTTAGGAATTCCACAGCCTGTATCTGTTACCGTAAAAAGAACCATATTAGTTTTAAGATCTTCTTCCACCAATAACTCTATGTATCCCCTCTCTGTAAACTTATTTGCGTTGGTTAAAAAATTAACAAGAATCTGCAAGAGTCTAAATTCGTCTGTTTCTAATAAAAGAGGATTTGTTTTATTCTTAAAAAGGTATTCTATACCAGGTTTGTGCAAAGGAACAGTAGTGCCAATTGCTTTTTCGCAAATGCTTATAACATTAAAAGTCCCTATATTAAATCTTATTTTACCAGACTCAAGACGTGATATGTCGAGAATATCATTAATAAGTTTTAGTAGGGATTCAACATTCTTTAACACAATAGAGGAATACTCTCTCTTCTCGTTTTTAGAAATTTCCTCCTCACATAGCAATTGTGAAAAACCTGCAATAGAATTAAGAGGTGTGCGAATTTCATGACTCATATTTGCTAAAAAAGAGGATTTTAATTTATCTGCCTCTTCGGCTCGTTCCTTTGCCTCCACCAACTCCTTGTTTTGAACTACAAGAACCCTCCTCAATCTCCTGTTTTTATCCCATATTATGAAAAGCGCAACAGTTAATGCAAATAATACAGATATTACAACAGCCGAAACTCCTATTAAATTTCGATATTGAGACAACTTGTTCTCCGTTGAATCTAAAATAACAGAATTTGCAGGTAAATGATATTTCTGAACATTGTTTATCGACAGCATAGCCTTGTCAAAAAAATAGTTTCCTTCAAGAGGAACTATCTTTACGGGCCTGTTGTACTCATAATATTTCTTTATTTGATCATAAATTATGAAGGGATCATAATTATATATTGGATAATACCCTCCGATGGCTAAATTATCCATCCCTGTTCCAGAGAGCGAAAAAGAAGGAATATCAGGTCTCACACTTAAAATCTGTCTCAACGAAGAGGCTAAATAGTAAAATCCTTCGTTGTCCACCCTCCAGGTGCCAATAAGAGTTGCGCTATTCTCAGGCATCCCCTTCATTGCTTCTATTGCGCTTTTTACTGAGAGCACCCTGCTATCGATATAAGAAATTTTTAATTTAGGATAGTTGACCATGTAATCCCTTACAATGGACTGAAGAGAAACCCCGCCGTAAGTGTTATCGGTAATCAAAATTATGTTTTCTGTCTTTGGGAAGAAAGAGAGGATAAGCTTAATGTTCTTTTCGGGGCTATATTCACAAGTTATCCCTCCTACCATACATTTACTGGTTTTTGCAACCTCGTCCTTCATATTTATAGTAGTGGGATACATCTGCTTTCCCTCATCGTACTCAATAAGACTAAAACCATTTATACTACCAAAGCAGACAAAAACAGGCACATCTATATCTTTATTAGGTAAGGCAACAAATGTAGCCCATGCCTCCTGCCCAAGTAAAATGATTGCTTTTAGGTTTCTGGTTTTATAGTTATTAATCATTGAAGATAAGCTCTGTATCCACTTAGAAGATTCGCTCAAATGATTACATGCAAGATTTTCTAACAGAACATCATATTTTCTATTATCTTCCACCACCGCTTTCTCGAAATTCTTCATAAAAGTGTTAATCCTATGAGCATCCGGGTTATAGGCAGAAATAACGAGAATAAGGTCGGTAGATGTCTCAACTTTATCTCCCCATTTACTATAATAAGGAGTTGCTGAAACAGAATTTGTTTCAATAAACAAAAAAAAGAATAACAATAGCGCCTTTAAAAATACTCTCTTCATCAAAACAGATAATAGATATTTACAAAGGTAAAAAGATTTTTTTGGAAAAATCAATTAGTGACATATCTTTGCAATCC
>CAYSND010000257.1:0-2233 GCA_964432305.1 uncultured Muribaculaceae bacterium
GATCAAAGGGCGGATACGCCTATATTCAGGTCTGAAGTCGTGTCCCCATTCTGAGATACAGTGTGCCTCGTCAATAGCATAAAAAGAGATCTTTAGTTGTTTAAAAAACTGTACATTCTCCTCTTTTGTTAAAGATTCAGGTGCTACATAAAGGAGCTTGGTAACGCCCGAAAGGAGGTCATCTTTAACCTCTTGGATTTGAGCCCTGTTTAGAGACGAGTTTAAGAAATGTGCTATCCCTTCTTTATTGGAAATAAAACCACGAATAGCATCAACCTGATTTTTCATTAAAGCAATCAGTGGGGAGATAACTATGGCAGTGCCCGGCATAACTAATGCCGGTAATTGGTAACATAGAGATTTCCCCCCACCTGTTGGCATTAGGACGAAGGAGTCGTTTCCTGCAATAAGGTTGCAAATGATCTCCTCTTGCTGCCCTTTGAAAGAGTCAAAGCCAAAAAACTCTTTTAATTTATGATGCAAATCTTCCGAAGTAATCTTCATATTTATTACCTTTGTGGCTCTAAGTTACCAATTAGTTTATTTCCTACAAAATTTTTTATGCATAATTCAGAAAATAATTTAAAAGAGGCAGTGTCTGCAGTCATACTAAAGGAGGCAAAAGCTATTAATAATTTGCTGGGGAGTGTTGATAATAACTTGATAAGGATCATAGAGCTTATAGCAGGGTGCAAAGGGAGACTTGTGGTTTCAGGAGTAGGAAAATCAGCGATTGTGGCGAACAAAATAGTGGCCACATGTAATTCAACGGGTACTCCTTCACTATTTATGCACTCGGCAGATGCTGTTCATGGTGATATGGGGATGATAGGGAGGGACGACATTGTACTTTTTATATCTAAAAGCGGAGATACCCCTGAATTGCAGAAATTGCTCCCTTTTATAAGACAAAAAGGGAATATTGTTATATCAATGGTCTCTAATAAACACTCATATCTTTCAACTCATTCTGACTATATAATATATGTCCCTATTGAGTCTGAGGCTTGTCATAATAATTTAGCCCCCTCCTCAAGTACCACAGCTCATATCGTAATGGGTGATGCAATAGCGTTAGCAGTTTCCAAGTTAAAGAATTTTACTCCCGAAGATTTTGCTAAAAATCACCCCGGAGGTTCACTTGGGAAGAGACTTTATATGTGTGTGGCAGATGTTTTTGATAAGACAAACCGCCCTTTAGTAACTGAAAACGAATCTATTCAGAATACCATTATTACCATCTCTTCACACAGGCTTGGTGCCACGGTAGTACTTGGAAAGAATGAAGAGCTAAAAGGGATTATTACAGACGGAGATGTAAGAAGAATGTTAGAAAGAGGAGTTCCTATTAATACATTAGTGGCCAAGGATATAATGTCTTCGTCTCCAAAGACCATCGATATAAATGAGTTGGCAGTTGAGGCATTTAAGATGATGGAGAGGTATCAGATAACATCCATATTCACGATATTTTAAGGGAGGGGATATCTTAATGGAGAGTTTTAATCCGAATGAAATAGGGATTCCCAATGGTAATTATTTCGCGTTACCATACTCTTTGGAGGAGTCTGAAATTGTTTTGATCTCAGTCCCTTGGGACTCCACTGTCTCTTATGGGGCCGGAACCCACGAAGGACCTAGGGCAATTCTCGACGCCTCAGTTCAGATAGACCTTTTTGATGAGAGGATTCCGAGAGCTTGGGAGGTGAAAATAGGGAGTGCAGAAATCCCTGGAAGAATTGAAAGATTGAACTCCAAAACAAGAAAAAAAGTAGAAGCAATCATTTCCAAACTTGAACAAGGGGTGCCGGAGGAGGCTTTAAGTCTCGAAACAGAGGAGGTTAATAAGGCCTCCGCGAAGGTAAACTCTTATGTATATAATGAGTCCAAAAAATTCCTTTCTCAAGGAAAAACAGTGGGTATAGTTGGGGGAGAACATAGTGTCCCTCTGGGACTTATAAAAGCCCTCGGAGAGTTTCACGAAGAGTTTGGAATACTCCATCTTGATGCACATGCAGATCTAAGGGAGGGGTATGAAGGGTTTGAATTTTCTCACGCTTCGATAATGTTTAACTCCCTCCGTTATGTACCACAAATCTCCCGATTAACACAAGTGGGGATTAGGGATTATTGTTCAGATGAGAGTTTGAAGATATCGGAAGATTCAAGAATTACTGCATTTACTGATATTGCACTGAAAAGGGGACTTTTTGAAGGGGAGAACTGGGGCTCT
>CAYSND010000258.1:0-2196 GCA_964432305.1 uncultured Muribaculaceae bacterium
AGGTCAGTAAGTTCGCGGGCGAGGATTCTTCTTTCGCCTGTAGGGTAGGTGCTTTTCCCATCTGAGAATTGAGTATAGATGGCGAGGGTTCCGATAATGGAGTCATTGATGGTGGTCCCTGCATCTGTGTGGAATCCCATTGCAAGATCGAGAGGGACATTGAACCCCTCCTGTTTGGGATTAACTCGTGACCCCCCTGAAAGGACATTTACCCAACGACCACGCGACATATAGTCGTCATTGTAGTCGTTCATATTTTTATTAGGGGTATAAACTGTGTCGGCAAATCCTGCCCACTGAAGCCAATAACGTGCCCCTTCGGTAATTCGGGGGTACCCTGAAATCTCCGAGTATGGGATAAAGGGGGCTTCAGGCTCTGTCTGAGCCCTGCGAACCTTTTTTATGGGTGCCTGAGTGTTGTTTAGTTCATCGTGGTTTGCACCTAAGTTATTGGAATTAAGGTACTCCGAAAGGAGGTTTTGTGCAGTGGCGGAGGGTTTGTTCTGCGTAGGTGCTTCTCCGAGAGTTCTGGCAATGTTCCCCATTCCACCTCCGATTTTCACTGCATCAGCGGTAACAATCCGACCCGAATGGTGCTTTGAGCCTTCAGGGGTGCGATTGGTCAGGAGAACCCCTTGAGTAGGGGAGTTCTTTGAAAAAGAGAAGTCACCCAAGTAAACCCAAGTTCCACCCCCCATTTTTTGATTTACAGTAAAAGAGGTCTCCCCACCATTGTGAATAACATTGTATTCAACTGATTCAGAACTATTTGGAAGCGACTGATAGGAGATGTAAACCGCATATTCACCGGAGGCGGGAATCGAAGCCGACCAGAAGATCGTGGACTCCTCCTTTGAAGAGGGAACCTGCTCTATTTGACGCGCACTCCCCATCCTGAAAGGGTTCTCGCCGCTCTCATAAGAGGCCTTAGGGTTTGCAAAACCTGGGAGAGAGGTGGTCTGCCACCCCTCTTTAGAAGAGGAAGTCTCTGTGTATGAGGGGAATGGGGTAGTAGAATCATTGTCTATAATTACCTCGATTTTCTGAGGGTCGCGCTCCCGCGGAAGTGCAACGAAGGCACCCGCATTTTCAAGCATTGGGACTAAAAAGGGGAGGACATAACTCTGAGTATAAAGGTCTTCCACCGTCTGGAAGATCCTCGCGCGTTGCCACTCCCACCTAAGGAGCTTCTGCTCGTAATAGAAACCGTGACTCTGCCATAGGGCAATGTGACGCCCCTGGAGCCCTTTCTCTATTTCATAGGGCTTGGAGGTGTTTTTCACCCAGGTGCCGGAGGGGGTTTTGAGTGGGGAAGAGGACTTGTCGGAGGTGTATTTTAGTTTTCTGCCTGAGTAGAATGCCGATGAGAGGTCTTCAAGGAGAGTGCTGCATGAGAAGAGTTTTAAATCGACTTTTTGGTACTCCGAGGGGAGAAGACGGGTGGCAATGCCATAAATTTTCTCGACATCATTGTCTCGAATCGGGTATGACGCTAAATTTTGGGAGAGGTGGATTTCGATTCTCTTTTTAGGGTAGAGATAGACTGTGTCCACCGTTATACGCCCCCCTATAGAGGCAGTAGGGGCGGTTTTCATATATATGGTTACGGAATCGGAGATGGCTTTGAAAGATTCGGTAGAGACTTTCTGTCGGTTTTGGGCTCCTAAGGCTAATGGAATAAAAATAAATAAAGAGAGCGCGATTTTATAAAAATAGTTCATACGGCAAAAATGTTTTGACAAAAATAGATTTATATTTGCAAAAAGTATAATAAAATTATGAACAAAATTTCTTTAGCTAATCTTCCGACCAAAATTGAAAAATTAGAACGACTTTCTAAAAAGAGCGGAGTTAACTTTTTTATAAAAAGAGATGACCAAACCGGGACAGAGTTTTCAGGGAATAAAATACGCAAACTTGAGTTTTCTGTTAAAGAGGCGTTGGATAGGGGGTGCGATATGCTCATAACCACGGGAGGAATTCAGTCAAACCATTGTCGTGCAACGGTTTCCATTGCTGCCCGACTCGGATTAAAGGTGGCGGTACTCCTGAGGGTCCCTAAAAAAGATCAACAGACTACTGGCTCGCATAGGATAGGGAAGGATGAGGCATTTAACTTTGTTTTCGGGGAGAGAGGGGACTTGACTCTGCCGGAGGTGGAGGGAAACTATTTCTTGGATAGATTAATGGGGGCAG
>CAYSND010000259.1:0-2174 GCA_964432305.1 uncultured Muribaculaceae bacterium
TAAATTAACTCTGTCCCCTCTTTAGCTGCCTCTGATACATGTGAGTCATTCAAAACAGCCAAAGCCCTTTCACAATCATCGAGAATAGGGAGGAAACCGACTATCACATCTTCAGCCGCAAAATTAATTAAATCTAATCTCTCTTTTGCACTTCTTCTGCGAAAATTATCAAATTCTGCAGCAAGACGGATATATTTATCATTTGATTGGGCTAATTTATCCTCCAATTCCAACACCTTAGAGTTATCTTGCACAGGAGTCTCAGTCTCTTTAACAGGCTCTGCTATAGGCTCTTGTACATTTTGTTCAGTATTAACTGTCTCTTTCACCTCATTCTCTAAAGTGGCGTTCGATTCTTTCTTCTCTTTTTGTTTCATTTTTAAAAAAATTTGTTTCTACCTTATTTTGCAAAGATAGAAACAAATTGTTTGCCATTAGGCTTCTTTAGGACAAATTGGCAGATGCCCCTTAGTTACAACTCGATAAAACTCGGTGTAGTTCCTTTATACTTAGTCATTGTTGCCCCTATCGGAGCGTTTATAAAAGTGGGGTCGCACATTACATATTTACCCCCTTTGTACATGAAGGAATCCCCTTTGACATCACTCTTAAACTGAACTCCGCAAGCAACATGATTAGGAAAACCAAACATAATGGTATTCAATCCTAAAATATTTTTTACAAGCCAAGAAAAGATAACAACTCTATCCTTACAGTTGTTAGCCCCATAAAAGAGTGACTCTTCTATAAAGAGGGGTTTTGGACGACCAAACATTTCATAATCGGTCTTATATTCAAATCCATTTTGAACAAGATTTAGAATATAGCCGACTGCTTTCTGTTCATCCAAACCTGCTTTAAGAATTTTATATTTTACACTCCTTAAAATAACTTTAGCCGTTTCACTATCAACTGCAGAGTGGTGATAAATTAATAAATCCGATTGAGGATACTCGAGAGTTAAAGATATGTAAGGTTGATTAATGGGGACAGTAACCTCCTCTCCATAGATTTTAGTCCATAATGGTAGTTTTACTTTGACATAATTGTCAGATCCACCGAGTGTCATAGGCTTATCAAAAGTCAGACTTATAGAGTTTTCAGCCACCGAAAAATCCTTTGTAAAAGTATAAAGCGGTGTCTGGGTGCCTATTCTCCTATATCCAAAAATATAAAGGTCGCTTTTATCATCAGAGATATAAGATACTTGATAGATCTGTTCCTTAAAAGGGAGCAAAAGAACTAAATCATCCCCAGCAGAACCAACTCTAACTTTATATTTTAACTGACAAAGTAAAAACATTTGGGTAACGACCCTTTCATTAATTTTGGAATCACTATAAAGAGCTTCTGTATATTGTTTAACAAGCAGATATGTCGCCCAGTCATTGAGACAATACTTAACCCTCATCGCCGACAAAGCATCTACTGTAGGCATAAAAGAGGTTTGACTTAATTTATTCCAAGCCTCGGAAACTTCCTTCTCGTTAGATTTAAGTGGGGTTAATAACATCCCATCTGCGACGGGGATGGTGGATTTAATGCCAAAATAATCAAGTTCCACATTACCTGCAGCAGGGAGATAACGACCAACAGACTCCATAATGGGTCTACTTGCCGGAGCTGCCGTTTCACCAATAGGGAGACCGTGGGTAGAATTTCCACTCTCATCTCCTGTTTCAGCACCATAGTAGGTAGGTTTATCAGGTAGCTCCCCTATAGGGTCCTTTTTCCCGGTATGCACCAAGAATTCTTCCCAAGCTTTTGCGAGGTAATCTGTAAACTCCGCATTGGCTTTAGCCCTCCAGTCTTGAAAAGCCTGCTCTCTCTGCTGACGAAACTGCTTATAAGCATCATTTCTGTCACTCTGATTCTGAGCAAGAAGTGCAGTACAGAAGAGGGAAAGAATAGAGATTAATAATATCCGTTTCATATTGGAAGTGGAAGCTAATTATTAATAATTATATTGGAATGACTTATTTACCTCTGCTCCAACTTAGCCATTTCAGCATCGAAAGTCTTTTGGAACATAAATTTATCAAATTCCAATGCCATCTTTGCATCTTTGGATATACCATTAGCGATACCATCAATTACTTGGTCTTTAGGCATCTCAACTGCTATGTAATAAGTATATTTACCCTCTTTTGATTTGAAAAGTTTTTCATCCTTAG
>CAYSND010000260.1:0-2154 GCA_964432305.1 uncultured Muribaculaceae bacterium
CTGTAATAGGCTATGTGATAGCGCATTATGGCGTTTTAGCGAGAGATGACGTGCATTACACCTCCGGGGGAGGGAGAGAATGCTCCTTCAAGTGGTAAAAGGGAGGGTTATTAAGAGGCTTACCCTAACAACTGTTTAACTTTTTCGGAGATGGCGCGTCCATCGGCTAAGCCGGCAAGTTTCTTGGTGGCGACACCCATTACGCGTCCCATGTCACCCATCCCCTTGGCTCCTGTCTCGGAGATTATCTGCTTGATGGCTTCGGTGAGTTCGGCATCAGTGAGTGCTTTTGGAAGGTATTTCTCCATGATGGCTACCTCTGCAAGTTCAGCCTCGGCTAATTCGGGGCGGTGTGAGTCGATGTAGATTTGAGCACTCTCTTTACGTTGTTTTACTAACTTTTGGATGAGTTTGATAACTTCTGCCTCTGTTAATTCTTCACCGGAGGCTCCTTCTGCGGTCTTTGCTAAAAGAATAGCGGCTTTAATGGCGCGAATGGCAGTAAGAGCTGTCTTGTCTTTTGCCATCATTGCGTTTTTTAAGTCGTTTTGTATTAATTGTTCCATTGCGCTATAATTTATTGTGTTGAAATTTAGTCTTTTTTAGCAGGAACGGTGCTGCGAAGGAAGAGTTCGTCCATCTGAACTTGGTCGATTCGAGAAGGGGCATCCAACATCATATCGCGTCCCTGATTGTTTTTAGGGAATGCAATATAGTCGCGAATGGTCTCCTGACCACCGAAGAGTGCGCAGAAACGGTCAAATCCGAAGGCAATTCCTCCATGAGGGGGTGCCCCATAACGGAAAGCATTGATCATAAAACCAAAACGGTATTCCGCATCTTCGGGGGAGAACCCGAGGACCTCAAACATCCTCTGTTGTACCTTAGAGTCATGAATACGCACCGAGCCTCCTCCCAGTTCTGTCCCATTGAGCACAAAGTCATAAGCATTGGCATTGACCCTCTCAAGAGCCTCTTGGTCATTGCTGTAGAACTTATCTAAGTCTTCCGGTTTTGGGGAGGTGAAAGGGTGGTGCATTGCATAAAAACGCTTTGTCTCCTCATCCCACTCGAGAAGAGGGAAGTCATAAACCCAAAGGGGTGCAAAGACTTCAGGGTTACGGAACCCGAGACGATTACCCATCTCTATACGGAGCGAACCGAGTGCTGTGGTGGTCTTTTTGGTCTCACCGGCAAGGATAAGAATAAGGTCACCTGTTTTGGCACTCATCGATTCGGCTATTTTTTTCAACTCTTCGGGAGTATAGAATTTATCAATCGAAGATTTATATGTCCCATCAGCCGAACAGCGGATATAAACTAACCCTTTTGCCCCTATCTGAGGGCGTTTTACCCACTCTGTTAATTCATCTATCTGTTTACGAGTATATTCAGAAGCATCGGGAACAGAGATCCCTGCAACATAAGGCACTGTATCAAAAACAGAGAAGTTTTTCCCCTGAACCATTGAGGTTATCTCTGTGATTTTCATTTCAAAACGGATATCCGGTTTATCTGAACCATAGTATTTCATGGCATCAGCATAACTCATTCGGGGGAACGCCTCTTCGAACTTGCGACCTAAAACATTTTGGAACAATGCTTTTATCATCCCTTCAAAGGTGTTCAATATATCTTCGCGCTCCACAAATGCCATTTCACAGTCTATCTGCGTAAATTCGGGCTGGCGGTCGGCACGGAGGTCTTCGTCTCTAAAACAACGTACAATCTGGAAATAACGGTCGTACCCTGCCACCATAAGGAGCTGTTTCTGCTGCTGAGGGGACTGGGGAAGTGCATAGAACTCTCCAGGATTCATTCTTGAAGGGACAACAAAGTCTCTCGCCCCTTCGGGAGTGGACTTGATTAGATATGGGGTCTCTATCTCCATGAACCCTTGGGCATCAAGGTAGTTCCTCACTTCGTGGGCCATTCGGTGCCTTAGAGCAAGAGCCTTTTTCAATGGAGGTCTGCGGAGGTCGAGGTAACGATATTTGGAACGAAGCTCCTCTCCACCATCGCTCTCCTCCTCTATGGTAAAGGGGGGTGTAAGTGAGGGGTTTAGAATAATAAGTTCGAGCAGACGAATCTCCACCTCTCCTGTCTCTATTTTAGAATTCTTAGAGGCTCTCTCCTCAACTCTCCCTTTTGCCT
>CAYSND010000261.1:0-2133 GCA_964432305.1 uncultured Muribaculaceae bacterium
TTACCTTTATGACGTTTAATAAAAATTATGCGACTTACTCTACTATTTTGAAATCAGCATAGTAATTAAGAGTATCAAAGACTCCACCTGTACTTCTATGGTCCATAATTTCTTTGCCAATTCTATAATTACCGATAGGAAGTTTGCCATATAGCCATTCCCAATTGACTTTCCATTCTGTTATATCATTCATATTTATAATATAAGCCTCGGCTGTCCATCCAACATCTTGAGCAGAGGAAAGTATCTCAACAGGGACCCATTCATCTTCAACATGCTTCTCCAACCAATAGTAGCTTCCTGTTTGTAAATCTCCTTTTGGATTTCCTCCAGACTGATTGAATAATAAGGTTAACCCTGTGGGTGATACGTTAGTTGCAGTTAATTCCAAACCCCAATAATCTCTTTTGTCATACCTTACCCATTCCGAGGGTAAACTTACAACAACATACTCTCCTTCATAATCATTAATCTTTGCATACTTTGCATTTGGAGCTGGGACATTTATTTCACCTTCATTTGAAGGCAGTTCAGTACTCTTTACTACTGAAGTAACTGTCTTAATCACACTCTCATCAGGCTCTCCCGGCATCTCTTTACCAGTTGAAGAGTACAATTCCCCATCCACCATTATTGACGGAGGCATTGTATTTGGCGTTTCGGGAGTAATCACCTCTCTATTACACCCAATTAATGATAACACTATAAAAATTAAAAGAATAATTAAGTTAATTCTTCTCATTCAAACCTCTCCTTATAATGACGCATTTAACTACAACTACGACGTTAAAACCTACATATATATGTCTTAAACTTAAGACCAGACTTATCTATTCAATCATACACTTTATTCTGTATACCCTGCAAACTGTTTGCTTACAATTTCTTTAAGTGCATTTATAATCTCTGAATCTTCTCCAACATATAGAACGATAATATTGTCTTTCTTAAAAAAGTGTGGTAATGAAACCCAACTAATTTGAGTAACATTCTTACCATTGTTATAACTTGCTCCCCCCTCATGTATATAGGAGGCATCTTCTTCCATCTTTTCACTACTTTCATAAAGATAAACAGATATATTTTCCTTTTCATTAATAGTTAACCATTTGCGTTGGCCTTGAAGTATATCCTCTTCAACATCTTCTGCAATTACATTAAAGTTCATTTTTTCAAGATTTCTGATTAGGTCATTATATGCAGTGTCTGAAATTTGATTTGAGCAACCAAATAGAGATATTGTCGTAACAAACAATAAAAGAATTAAGACTGATTTTTTCATTTTAATAACTCCCTTCTTATTATTAATTGCTATAATTTAACTGCACATTTATCTACATAAATGTAGTAGGTCTTTGATGAATTCATATTCTGACCGATAGATATCTCATTTACCTTATCTCCCTATTGTAATAATACCATATATGATGGAAATGTAATCCACTTTAGGGAATTGTAATTGTATTGTAACCAATCCTAAACATACATAGTTATTTGCTAACCTAAATTACAAGCTTCCAAAAAATAAGTCAGGAGAGAATTAAAACTTTGATCCTCTCCTGGCTTTAAGCATCCATGTAGGAACAAAGGGGCCGGTTCCTTTTGTTCCTTTTTTACCTTAATCCTCCTAATAATCTCCTATATAGCCAAATTAAAATCAGGTATATTCCTGTAATTACAGCTAAAGTAATCAATCTTTCACTTAAGGGACCATCTGCAAATAATACAGGACCTATACCGAAAAATGTTACCAAGGAAAGTAATGCTATAAAGATTATGTGAATAATAAGCCTCACAAAATCCCTCCTTTTTAAAATGAGAAAAGGTGGGCCCTTTTCTCATCACTTATTGGAGAAGTTTCTAGTTAAGGATACCCTCCAAAGGTCCGGCCCTTCCTCCAAATAATCCCAAATAAATTGACCTTCCATCTCGGCTTTCATTTGATAATGTAGTGGCTTTGGGTCATGGTCATTTATTAGTTCCATCTTCTCACCCTTTTTCAGGGAGTCAAATGCTTCAAAAATTACTCTATGTTTATCTTGTGATTTATACTCTCTTGCATCTACTGTTTTTACAAACATTCAATCACTCCTTTGGCATTATTATCTCCAATCTCTAGTAGATATAATACCC
>CAYSND010000262.1:0-2105 GCA_964432305.1 uncultured Muribaculaceae bacterium
TTTCCTCTTTTCTCATAATGTAAATTATTTATTCGGCAACACTAAAAGTTTTACTGTCAATATTGATACCCGGACTCATAGTAGAGGAGATATATATACTTTTTATATATGTCCCTTTTAATGACTGAGGTTTCAGTTTTACTATCGTATTGAGTAATTCAATAGCATTTTCAGCCAACATCTGGGCGTTAAAAGAGACTTTCCCAACTGTTGAGTGAATAATACCGGTTTTATCAACCTTAAAATCAATCTTACCTGCTTTTACCTCTTTAACAGCCTTACCTATCTCCATAGTAACAGTACCTGTTTTAGGATTAGGCATAAGACCTCTTGGACCAAGGATACGTCCGATAGGACCGATTTTTGCCATAACTGAAGGGGTGCAGACAATTACATCAATGTCTGTCCATCCTCCCTTGATTTTCTCAATAAAATCATCTAACCCTACAAAGTCAGCGCCTGCTTCACGAGCTTCAGCCTCTTTATCGGGTGTACATAGAGCCAATACGCGGGTCTGTTTTCCTGTACCGTGAGGAAGAGTCACGACGCCACGAACCATTTGATTAGCTTTACGAGGGTCAACTCCAAGTCTAACAGCTAAATCAACAGATGCGTCGAATTTAGTAAAAGTAATCTCTTTCACTAATTTACAAGCATCACCTAATTTATACTGTTTGGTAAAGTCAACCTTTGCTTCAGCTATTTTTTGATTTTTTGTCAATTTACTCATAGCGTGTGATTATTTAACATCGGCAGGGAATTCCCCGGTTACTTTTATACCCATACTTCTTGCGGTTCCTGCAACCATACTCATAGCTGATTTCAGGGTAAACGCATTCATGTCCGGCATCTTATCCAGTGCGATAACTTTTACTTGTTCCCAAGTAACAGAACCCACTTTACTACGATTCGGCTCGGCAGAACCTGTGGAGATTTTAGCAGCTTCTTTAAGCTGTACAGCCACAGGAGGCTGCTTAACTACGAACGTAAAAGATTTATCACTGAAAACAGTGATAATCACAGGTAATACTTTACCGGCTTTATCTTGGGTACGAGCATTAAATTGTTTGCAGAAATCCATAATATTCACACCCTTTGAACCCAATGCAGGTCCTACTGGGGGAGAAGGATTGGCAGCACCGCCTTTAATCTGCAATTTAATAAATGCTGCAATTTCTTTAGCCATAGTTGTTAATTTGTTTATTCTTTAACTACTTGAACAAAATTTAACTCTAAATGAGTCTTTCTTCCAAAAATTTTAACCACAACCTTGAGTTTCTTCTTGTCATGAAGAATCTCATCGATGGTACCGTCAAATCCGTTGAAAGGTCCGTCTATAATCTTCACAGCTTCGCCTACTATAAAAGGAGTTATATTTTCCTCCTCTTGATCAAGCAGTTCGTCAACTTTGCCGAGAATACGGTTAACCTCAGATTGTCTAAGTGGGACAGGTTGTTTGTCTTTATCCTGTCTCTCTGTTAGAAAACCTGAAACATGTGGAACATTTCGGATAATATGCTGCAATTCTCCTGTAAGATGGGCTTCTATAAGTATATATCCGGGGAAGAATATCCTCTCCATACTTACTTTCTTTCCGTTTCTTACCTGATATATCTTCTCAGTAGGGATCAGTATCTGCGTAACGTAATCCGAGAGGTTTAACCTCTTGATTTCATTTTCCAGATACTCTTTGGCTTTCTTCTCCTTACCTCCGGCAGCGCGGATAACATACCATTTTTTGGTAATTTCACTCATAAACTTAGTACAACAAGTTATAAATAAATGTCATCAAATTCCTGAAACCAAAGTCAATGATAAAGATAACGCCAGCTAAAATAAGAGAGGCTATCATAACTACGATAGCTGAATTCTGAAGCTGTGACCATGTGGGCCAACTTACCTTTTTCGTCAACTCTGTGTAGGACTCTTTTAGATACAAAGTTATTTTGCTCATTTTGTTCATTATTTATTTTCGGCTTTACTGTGATTGGAAGCATCACATCCGGCCAATTAAAACTCTGTAGCGTAACCAACAGAATTTTGGCAGGGGCAGAGCGATTCGAACGCCCATCAACGGTTTTGGAGACCGCTATTCTACCCTTGAA
>CAYSND010000263.1:0-2088 GCA_964432305.1 uncultured Muribaculaceae bacterium
TGCCAAAGATGAGCCCGCCTCTTTTAAAATTCCCTTAACATCTGCGTTTAAGCTTGCATAAGCGTCACTCCAGTTGTAAAGAGTTGCTGTGTTAATAAAACTCTCGGCTTGTGCTATAAATGAATTTGTGTATGCTTCTGCTTTTGAAGTTGCCGACGCATTTGCTCCCGCTTTGTATCCTATTTCTGCGGTTGTTGCGAAAATTCCTGTATCTGCCATTGTTTCTAAGTTATTCGGTGTGCCGAACTATACTTTTATGGTGTAAACACTTATATTTAATTGTTTGTATTTTGTGGCTTGGGCTAATCTTATCAATCCCTCTGCGATATGGGTGTTATTTCCGAAGATTTTTATTTGCGGGACGCCGTGATTGTCGTCCTCATAAGAATATTGAACGCTTTTTAATGATTGAAAAACGCTATCATCTTTTAATAAATGAATTTTATTTTTTTCTAATAATCCTCGAAGATTAAAATATAATTCTGCTTTTAAAATTCCTTTCTCTTTCCCGTCTGCGTCGATAACTTTCTTCGAGTTGTTAATGCCTATTGTCTTACGCTTTAACTCGTCGTCGTCCATACACATATCCATCACACCCACACCGATACCCTCGTCATCAATAAACATTTTGTTAAAGTCAAACAATTTGTTTAATTCTTTGTATTGTTTAAATGTGTCTGTCAAAAATGTTTTTGTTGTAACTATATTGTCTGTGTGAAAAATCTCATCTCCTAATAAGTAACCTATCTCTATAGTCGTTTGGTCGTCGCCCATTCTTGCAATATCCGAACCCATAAAATAATCTTTCTCTTTGTCTATCGCTTGCCTTTCCATTATTTGATTTTGATGTATCATTTCGTCCGTGAAGAATTGGCATAAATCTTCCATAAATAAGCCCTGATACTCTTGTGCAAATTCTATTCTGCTCATCGTTCGCTTGTCTTGTTCTAAAATCTTTAAAACTTTTTCTTTGTGTGCCTCTGTCCAATCGGGAGTAATTTCTCTTTCTTGGACTACTTTCTCGGTGGTTGTGTAAAAAACTTTAAATCTTGCTTCGGGATTTTTGATATTGTAAGCTTCGTTAAACATTTCCCAAAAATAACCTTGCTTTCCGAATGGTGTTGAGCCCAACCATACCTCGCCCGCATTCATTAAAATAATTGGACGAACAGAAGCCCAAAAATATTTCCCTTGTTTTGCTGCTTCGTCTACTATCATAATGTCCGCACCGAAACCTCGTCCACTATCCCCCGTGTCGCCCGCGGGTCTGCAACGCATAACGCTCCCGTTCTTTAAAGTAATTGTCTTTTTGTTTGTGTCGGTGTTTTTTAGTTTGACAGCTTTCGGGTCCGTCTGCGATAAATATTCTTTTGCCATTAGAATTATTAACATCGCTTGCTCTTCGGTTAATGAAAAAATAATAACAGAAGTTTTTTTTTCTAACATTCTATCAATCGCTCCACGAGCCATAATGTAGGTTTTGCCAACACGACGCCCAGTGCAAAGTAGCTTATCGCCTTTGTAAGCTAAAAAGTCTTTTTGCCAGTTGTCTAAGCTAATCATTTAAAATCATCTCCATACGGGCTTTGCAATAATTAAATTGTTCTGGTCGGTTTTTCTCGAGCCACATAAATAAACCTATTGGGTTGTTGTGGGCTGAAATTTGCCTACAAAAGAAATGATGTTTGGGACATAAAGATAAGCCATTCATAACATCGAACTTAGTTTCGTGGTTTTCCCTAACGATGATGTGGTGAGCGTTTAAGCGTTCGGGACTTCCGCATATTACGCACCTACGCCCATCTCGGTCTTTGACTTGATTTGCCCACTCTCTATCTTCGGGAGTTAGTTTTAATGTTCCTCTCATAACAAAAGTAAGTAAGGATTGTTTAAATAACTTTCCATAGGAAACAGAGGGCTCCATTTCTCCATACGTTCCACAGGAAGCACAGGAAACAGAGGTGTCGAAAGTTCCATTTTCAGTAAAATAAAGAGTGGTGTATTTCCTATGGAACATTTAAGATAAACAGCGACGATAAAAGATATTTCCATAGGAAATACAATCTAAAACACCCATATTTCCTGTAG
>CAYSND010000264.1:0-2075 GCA_964432305.1 uncultured Muribaculaceae bacterium
ATGCTACAGCTCTATTGGTACATGTTTATATGTGGAGGCATAAATATAGTGAAGCTATTGCGGCAGCGGATCTTGTTATTGGCTCTCCTCTCTATAAATTAGTTGGAGATATGGCTTCGTGGGGTAAAATGTTTACAGACAGTTATGCCTCTGAAAGTCTTTTCGAAGTAGGGTTTAATGATACCCAGACTAATGGATTAAGAGTCCTTTATGCAATAGGTTCAGACTCTCACTACACCCCTTCAGAGTCATTTAAAACCTCATTTGAGGCAGGCGACTTAAGACGTTCATATATTTATGACACCACACTTGATGACCCCAGATGTATTTGGAAATATCTTGGAAAAGGGGTAAGTGATGCAGTGGCAACCCCCTCAAAGCAGAATATAATCCTTATCAGATTGTCTGATATTATTATGTTGAAAGCAGAGGCTCTTGTGATGCAGTCAAACGCTAACAATGCTGCAGCTCTTGCATTACTCGATCCTATCAGGAAAAGGGCAGGGGTAACACCCACCACTCTTACAGAAGTACAAGCAGTTGCTTTACATGGGTCTGTGTTGAACACTATTCTGCATGAACGCTCAATCGAATTATGTTTTGAAGGGCATCGTTGGTTTGACCTGGTTAGAACTGATAAGGCTATCTCTACTATGAAGCCTATTAACGGGTTAAGTGATGTGAAAAATCTTGTATGGCCTATACATGAGAACACACTTAATATGAATCCTCAAATAGAACAGAACGAATACTATAAATAATGGAGATTACGAAAATGAAAAATATTTATAAGCTATTTATTTTAACCGTGTTATTTGCCTCTCTATCATCGTGTATTCAGGAAGACTTTGTTTACAAGGCTACGACTACACCTGATACCGGCAAGTATAATGGAACGGCTTGGGACTTCATTGATAAAGCTCCTGTGATTGACTCTTTAACTCTTATAAAAGAGGCTATAGTAAGAGCTGATTTAACAACTATGTATTCAAGAGTGGATATTAGGACATTTGTTATTCCAAGAAATCCTGCTTTGAGGAAATATATGAAGAGTAAAGGGTATGCTACTATGAGTGCTTTCCCGATACCTGAATTGACCTCTATATTGAAATATCATATAGTAAAAGGGTACTATTACTCTGTTAATCCTGAATTTATGGATAGCGACTTTCCTATCAGGTATGAAACCGAAGATGGTGTAAATCCACTCTTCTTTTCACATGATGGAAACTGGAGAGTATTGGTTAATCAGGGGACTAAGAAAGTATTTACTATTTATATATCGAATATAAGACCTACAAACGGAGTTATTCATATTTCTTCGGATATTGTGTACTATCAGCCTTAAATTATTATTTTGGGGTGCTATCTTTGTAGCACCCCAATTAATTATTTAATTATGAGAAAGTATATTATTTCGATTTTACTCTCCCTTTTATCTGTTACTACATTATTTTCTCAAAAAGGAAATTTCCCTTTTTACCAATTTGCTACTAAGTACAATTTTGGCGAGATAATGCCAAAAGACCAAGGCGGAAAGTTTGTACAAGAAGAGCTTCTGCAGACAGAGTCTGATGCTATTATTGTTGAAAAAATAAGAGGAGGTCTTTTACAAAAAGAGTATGGAGACCCTTTAGGGTGGGAGAAGTTTGAGAAGACAGAGATAGAGAGGTCTGTATGGATTAACAGATTTTACTATCTGCCATCTTTTGCAAGGATGTATTACCTTACAAAAGATAAAACCTATCTAAGTGATATGATGGGTATCCTTGAGAGTTGGATTGCTGATAATCCTCGTGATCATAACTCTATGAAAAGGACCTATAACTGGAGAGATATGCAGGTAGCATGGAGAAGTATAAACCTCTCTTGGTGTTATTATTTAGGGAGAGAGGGACTCTCTTCCTCTCAAAAACAGACTATTATAGAGTTACAGAGGGAACATGCCGATGTCTTGATGAAATGGTTTGCACCGCAGCCACTTCACCTCTTCAATCATCAGTCCCATGGGGGGATTGCCATGCTCTATTTAGCCACCCTTTTCCCCACACTCGATAAAAAGGGAGAGTTAAAGG
>CAYSND010000265.1:0-2070 GCA_964432305.1 uncultured Muribaculaceae bacterium
CATAATGGAGTCACTAAGTTTAATGGAGTGGTAATCCACAAATACCTTTTCTAGCCCTCTATCCCCTACAGGTGAAGTAGAGGCATAGCTAACACTATCTATTGTGGCGGCAATAAGATATGTGGGGGAGATACTAAAATCGTTTCCCCTTGTTTGGCTCCCCCAGACCACCTCTTCGTCAAGTCTTGTGGGGAACCACCTCCCCTCTACCAACTCATAATCTTGTCTGAACTTAAAACGAAGCAGTGCATCTCCTGCCGGCTCCACAACGATGTTTTTAAGTGCGTATTTATCTGAACTGATTAGGAGCTTCCCTTTAAGGCTACTAAAAATCTTCCCTTTACGGGGATAAAAATTAATAATAAAAGTGGTATCCCTCTCAGATTTCCCCTCTGCATCCTCTATTATGCTCTCTTCTAATCTAAAATTATAGAGGCTTAAAGCCTCGTCTGATAATGGGCTTATATACTCTGTCTTAGAGAGATCCTCTAATGTAGGAATCCTAAAAAGGGAGACACTATTTTCGTAAAATGAGATGGAGTTGTGGAACAATGAGGAGAAAGCCTGGACAAACATAGGATCTTTAAATCCAGATGTCTTATGGGCAATAATCTTATTTCTCTCTCGATTTCCGGATTTATAACACCACATAACACACTCCGAGATAAAGCCGGCTTGCTTCCTTATATTCTCTAATATTTTCACCCTATTGGAGTCTAACGAAGAGGCATCAGCCGAGACCTTCATATCTAAAATGGTCTTTATATAGGCTCTATGCGAGTAATCTTCATAATTCAAGAAGTTATTACTCTTTTTATGGTTAAGAACATTACGAATAATTCTTAACGCAGGATTTTCGGCAGGGGTAATGACTGCCTCTTTTAACTCCTCTGTACTTATCTCTAACTCTATGACGAGTTTTTCTCCCCATCTCCCTTTAGAGAGATCTATCTCTTTGGTCTTATACCCCATATATGAAACTGCAAACCGACTGACACCCACCTCTTTAATTTCAAATTTCCCGTAAATATCTGAAACTACCCCTTTCTGCTCCTCTCCTCTCTGATAAACAATGGTGGCAAACGCAATAGGTAACCTACTCCCCTTCTCTACTACCAAACCATCTATCTGTCCAAAAACAGGTAAGTGAGATAGAAAAAAAAGAGATAGAAGTGAAATTATATAAATATGTGAGAATCGCATCGGGTAATAATTTGCCGCAAATATATAAAAAAAGAAGGTGACCTTTGGAGTCACCTTCATTCTCTTTTCTACTGTTCACGCTTATGCGGGTCCGATAGCCCCAACAGGGCATGCATCAACACAAGTACCACAGTCAGTGCAAGAATCCGGGTCAATTTTATAAACATCACCAGCGGATATTGCTCCCATTGGGCATTCATCAACACATGAGCCGCAAGCTGCGCAGGAATCAGGATCAATTTTGTGAGCCATTTTAATAAAGTATTAATTATTTATTCAAATATGGGTGCAAACATAATTAAAAAAGATTAATATCCAAAAATATCTTGGGTAGAAACCATCCTAATATTACCATATTTTTTAAGGCTCTTTAGGTCAAGATCCTTAGCATTACCTAATATACAAATTGTATAATTTCTCCCTTTAATCCACTCTTGTTGGAATGTAACCACATCTTGTAGATTAAATCCTTGGACTTTCTCAAATATGTTTTTATTAATATCATAATCAAGACCACGCTCCTTAGCTGAGAGATAACTCCAGAGGATATCTGATTTGATAACTCTATTTGTACGAAGGTTAGCAATAATGGACTCTTTAGCTATATTGAAGGCAGGTTCTGAAATAGGCATACTGTTTATAATATCATCAAACGCATTAAGGGCATCCATCATCTTGTCATTCTGAGTAGCTATAAAACTTGTGAATATAACATTGTTTCTCAAATTACTTGGAATACCTAGCGTTGCAGATGCGGAGTATGCAAGACCTCTCGCTTCTCTCATCTCTTGAAATACAATAGAGTTCATTCCCCCACCGAAATAGTTGTTATACATAGTGATAATAGGAACAAGTTCAGGATTATAA
>CAYSND010000266.1:0-2068 GCA_964432305.1 uncultured Muribaculaceae bacterium
GGGAGGCAAGAGGGATTAAGGTCAATGAGTTTCTTCAGACCTCGGATGAAAACATCTATGCTGTCGGGGACGCTATCGAGTACCCTCACCCTATAACAGGGAAACCTTGGCTTAATTACCTCGCAGGTCCTGCTAACCGTCAGGGGAGAATAGCCGCTGATAATATGGTATATGGAAATAAAATAAAATATGAAGGGGCAATAGGGACTGCTATTGCGAAGGTTTTCGATATGACAGTTGCCTCAACAGGTCTTGCCGCTAAAAAACTAAAACAGGAGGGGATAGAGTATCTCTCTTCGACTGTTCATTTAGGTTCTCACGCAGGATACTACCCTAACGCTCTTCAAATGAGTCTTAAAATAACTTTCAGCCCTAAGGATGGGAAGCTATACGGCGGACAGGCTGTCGGATTTGAAGGGGTTGATAAAAGAGTTGACCAGTTGGCATTAGTTATAAAAAATGGTGGAACTATATATGACCTTCTTCATGTTGAACATGCTTACGCTCCACCGTTCTCCTCTGCTAAAGACCCTATTGCTATTGCAGGATATGTGGCAGAAAATATTCTAAACGGGAGGTGCAAACCACTTAATTGGCGAGATTATAGAGATATAGACCGTACTTGTGTAACTCTTCTCGATGTCCGCACCCGTGATGAAAACTCTCTCGGCTCTATACCCGGTTCCATTAATATCCCTGTGGATGAACTTAGAGAGAGACTGAGTGAAGTCCCTAATGATAAACCTATATATGTATATTGTGCAGTTGGTCTTAGAGGTTATTTAGCCAACAGAATATTAACACAGAATGGTTTTAAGAATGTTTATAACCTCTCCGGTGGATATAAAACTTATAGCAATGCTACAGCTAAGATTTCAAACCCTATCGACCCACGAGTAGAGGCATCAGACACTCAAAGAACAGAAGAGGCACCTAAAACCGTAAATGCAAAAGCAACTACGATTCAAGTGGATGCTTGTGGAATGCAGTGTCCTGGTCCTATTCTTAAAATGAAACAATCGATTGACTCTATCTCTATAGGGGAGAGAGTGGAGATGGTGGCTACAGACGGAGGATTTGCTCGAGATGCAGAGGCTTGGGCACGCTCAACGGGGAACAAAGTAATCTCTTCTACCTCCAAAGATGGGAAATATACCATAGTTATGGAGAAAGGAGAGCCAAAAGAGCTAACTGTTATGACTTCTCATGATGGTAAAAACAAAACTCTTATCCTCTTTTCCGATGATTTGGACAAGGCTCTTGCCACCTTTGTACTTGCAAACGGGGCGGCTGCTACAGGAAAAAAAGTAACTATATTTTTCACATTCTGGGGACTTAATGCCATTAAAAAGGTTGAAAAACCGAAAGTGCAAAAGGATATTTTCGGTAAGATGTTTGGTATGATGCTCCCCTCTAATTCGTTGAAATTAAAACTTTCAAAAATGAACATGTTAGGCATCGGTAAAAAGATGATGCGACATATTATGAAAACAAAGGGAATAGCCTCTCTCGAATCGCTAAGACAACAGGCTTTGGATTCAGGAGTAGAGTTTATTGCATGTCAAATGTCAATGGATGTTATGGGGGTAAAGAGAGAAGAGTTATTAGATGAAGTTACTATAGGTGGAGTTGCTACTTACATGGAGAGAGCAGAAGAGGCTAATGTAAACCTATTTATCTAAATAATTACCAAGTAGTCACTACTTTTATTATTTAAATATATGAACTCCTTTATAAAGAAATTTGCAATATTATTGCTAATAGCTACGCTTATCCCCTTTAAAGCTTTGGCTGTAATACAGTCTGACTCGCTCAAACTTGAAGTAGCTCATGCTGATTCACTATACCATGCAGGAAGCTATTCAGATGCCTGTAAAAAATATAAAAGTATTGTAAAGTTAAAGGACTCAATCTCTAAGATTACCTACGAAAAAGAGGTTAAAGCTATTAAAAACACATATCAAATAGACCAGCTTTATAAAGAGAATAAAATAGAGGAGAATAAAATTATGACAAGATTTATTCTCTTTATCTCGATTCTTGTGGTATTGATTAGTGTTGTGTTTAT
>CAYSND010000267.1:0-2052 GCA_964432305.1 uncultured Muribaculaceae bacterium
AAAAAGTAAATGTAGCTTCCGCTATTCCGGATTTTGATCCTATAAAAGTAGATCCAATCTCCATTAGTACTACTTTTGATAAGAATGTTGGTTCATTTAATAAAAACGACTACTCTATTTCAGGTAAAACTATTAATGAAAACATTGACCCGGGATTTACAAATATTAATCTTGATGAAGTAGGTGTTACTTTTGATCCTATTGCCAACTTCACAGCGTTGGAGATGTATAAATATGCGCCTACAGATCTTACGCTCCCTCTATCCCCAATGGTTTTGACTGCACCCCATCTTTATACCCTTTCACAGACTACTATTAATACTCTAAGAGGTAACTCCTTAATTCCTGACCCCCTCGATATCTCCTCCTATCTCTCCGATGGAGGTGCTTTTGAGCCTATTAAGGATTCTATAAAGTACTCGCTACCATTCCCCGAAGGTGTCTCTAATGTGAGGAATATAGTTTTAAAACCTGGAGCAAAACTTGTTATTGAGATGGAGGTTACCGGTGCAGCAACTACTTTTGAATCTGCCACATTTACTCCTAATATTACATTCAACCCCTCTGATCTCTTTGTTTTTGAAACAGCATCTAACCCCATAATATTGGGTGCTTCAGAAAAACTTGACAATACAACTACCAAAAAGTATTATGTAAAGAGAGAGTATCCTATTAAAGGTCTTAATATCACGCCAGCAGACTGGGTAGCTAATATATTAAAACTCAAAAAAGAACTTAGTATGCAAGGCGGGATAACTTGCTCAGGACTAATGGTTAAAAAGGCTAATTTAGAGGGGATTAATAATGTAGGATTAGATATTAATGTCTCTATTTCAGGTCTTGAAATCGAATCTGCAGATTTAGACATACCCACTCTTAAAGACTCTGTTAAGAACTCTATTAATGTTCCTATCTCTTTTGATATCCCTTCCCAAGTTAAATCAATAGATTCTGTGGTATTTAAATCGACTTCTGCCATTACATTAGCTATTAATGTTGATAATATTAATACCCTTGCAGGTGTAAATATGATACTTGATAGATTAGTTGTAAAATTCCCCGAAGAGTTTGTGGTGGCTGGAGCTGATGCTCAAAATAGATTCATTATTACCAATAAGAACTTAAATGGACTAGCTCCAATAAAAATACCTGTTAAATCTATCAATTTTGCTACCATTCCTATTACCAACGGAACTGTTTCTAAAGCCTTTGCTATCTCGTCAGAGGTCTTCTTTAAAGCATCAGGTTCACTATCAACAGCAAATATTCCTAAGACTGCAGCGCAAGATGTTAAAATAAAAAGTAATATCTCCTCTAATGTTACATTTAAGGATTGCTATATTAAAACGAATGATCTCTTGCAAAGTGTCTCTACGGATCCTTTTATCTTGTCTGTAACACTCCCTAACTCTATAAGTACTTTTGGATCCATGAATGTTAAGCCCGCTGACTCTCCTGCTATAGCCCTAAATCTCTCGCTCCCTTCTCTTCCTCTTAATTTAACAACCGGGGCTACAGGAATATTAATAAACTTACCTAATCTCTTTACATTTAAGGATGTAGATCCCATTTATGAATATAGTAAAAAGAATAATACCATTAAGATAGTAGGAAATATTCCTAGCACTATAAATCTTCCTATCGACTCTATCTTATTTAACCCTGTTACAGTAGATGGGCAGGTGATGCTTAAGAGCTCTTTCTCTGTAATAGGAGGTATCGTAATAAAATCCGGTGCAATTTCGCTTTCAGAATATAATACATTGCAAGGCAAAAAGATAGGGATTGACTTCACATATCCTAACCTAACTGCAGCAACTGTTTCCCTTGATAAATTTAGTGTTGATATTGAAGAGCAGAGTTTTGAGGTTCCTCTTAAATTCGAAGATGATTTTCTGAAATATATACATTCTATTGATTCATTGATTGTTACAAATGCAAACCTTAATTTCTCCCTTCTGCTTGATAAAATTCCAAGTTTCGGGTCTTCTCCTATGGTTGTAAATGCAAAAATTAAATTCCCCAAAGCATTTATGTTCAAGGACTCAAGGG
>CAYSND010000268.1:0-2046 GCA_964432305.1 uncultured Muribaculaceae bacterium
CAAAATTAATGATTTTGTCTAATTTAGAACTGTCCGATTTTTAGGGAAGGGTACATACTAACGAAGCATTTTATAACATTTTCTGTTCACAGTCGGGATCAATCAGTGAAGCGGTTCAAAGAGGGAATCTTAATTTGGAAAAACAGATTCAAGGGTTGTCTTTGGCTCCATCATATTCCTTTGAAAGGGAAGTCCGGTTGGATAGTGAAAAGACTCTATTATTAGAGACGAATTGTAGCAAGATGGATATTGATGGTGAACCACATATTATCAGGGTTAGTAAGGTCATAAAAAAAGGTGTTATAGCGGAAGAGGTAAAGCTCATGCAGTCTAATAAAGACTATACTACATTTTTCAACGCCATAGATGATTTTATGTTAGTGGTAGGGTTCGATGGGAAAGTAATAGATACTAACGATGCTGTTGAAAAGTATTTAGGTTATTCCCGAAAAGAGTTAAGATCTATTCATCTTAAGACTCTATTTGAAGAGAAGAGGGTAGAGGAGATTCGGGAGATTATCAGTAACGTTAAAAAAACAGGAAAAGAGATATATACCACCCCCTTCTATAAGAAAAATGGGGAGAGGATTGTTTTAGAGAGTAAGATTGTCCTTGGAACTTGGAAAAAGGAGAAGGTGCTATTTATAATCAGCAAGGATGTCTCTTCATATATACTATCCAAAGAGAAATTTTCTATGTCCTTCCGAATAAATCCTGCTGCTTGTGCTATATTCGATGCCTCAGATGGGAAATATATTGAATTTAACAATACATTTTACGAACTCTTTGAAACAAATGAAGAGGAGATAATGAATGAAACCTCTTGTGAGTTAGGTATATTTGATGAAAAGGATATAATAGCGGCAGGGGTTAAGTTGATGAAGGGTGAAAAGGTGAAAAATGAGGAGGGGATATTTAGGACTCGCAAAGGGGGGACAGTAATAGGACTCTTATCTGTGGAGAATCGTATAATTCAAGATAGAGAGTATCGTTATATATCTGTAATTGATGTTACAGCACTAAGAAACGCTGAGGCAACCATCAGAAAACAAGTCGAGTTTCAAAAGATACTTACCAGCATCTCCACTAACTATATTAACCTTCCATTGGATAATATGGAGCCAAGTATTACCCAGTCGATTCAAGAAATCTGTGTCTTTTTAGGAATTGATAGGGGGTATTTAATTAGGTATGAGATTCGTAACTCATTAGCAGCAAGTACATATGAGTGGTGCTCAAAAGATATAAGCTCCCAGCATGTTGGTTTGCAACAAATCTCCCTCGATTCCATGGGGGATATATTCTCTCAGCATTCGAAAGGGGAGAAAATCCAGATAAATGATATTGACACCCTAGTGGATATAAGTAATCCTTACTTAAGGCAGCTTCACGAAGATGGGGTTAAAAGTACCCTTACAATTCCTTTGATGGAAGATAATAAGATAATTGGCTTTGTGGGTTTTGACTCTGTGGGGAAAAATAGAGAATATAATGAATCAGAGTTAAGCCTCTTAAATGTTTTCTCTCAATTATTAGTGAATATTTGGGTAAGGAAGCGTCAGAATATATTATTGGAGTATCAGGAGCTGAAATATCGCAATGTGATAACCAATATGAAGTTAGGGTTTGTGGAGTTGGATTTGAATATGAAAATTAAACATGCCAATGATATGTTCTTGGCTATGTTAGGTTATTCACTTGATGAGATAGTTGGTACCCCTATTTCAAATTACATTCAATCAACAGAGGAGGGAAAGGAGTCCAAGTTATCTTCTGCCATCGTAGGGCCTATTGAGTGTGAAATAGGAGTACGTACTAAGGAGGGGGAAAATCGTTGGTGGATATTTACCGGAGTTCCAAACTACAGTATATTGAGGAAAATAGATGGGATGATAGCCATTCCGATTGATATTACAGAGAGGAAGAAAATAGAGATAGAATTGGGGATAGCTCTTAAACATTCTTAGCAGGTCTCTAAATTTAAGGAAGAGTTTTTAGCTACGATGAGCCATGAAATCAGGACACCACTTAATGTAATTAGTGGAA
>CAYSND010000269.1:0-2030 GCA_964432305.1 uncultured Muribaculaceae bacterium
ATTGCTCTGTTGTCAGGAAATAAAGGAACCAGATCTTTTATACCTGAAAACCAATTTAGAGTTTATGTTGGTGGGACTTCAATCTCAAGTGGAACAATTGTAGCAGATGGTTTTTGGAAATATGTTGGATTAGTAGTTTATAATGATAGTGGGGCTTTAAAAGCAAATTTATATGTAAATGGAATAGCAAGTGTTACGGCTCAAGCAGTCGGTTCTAATTCCCATTCAGATAATATTGTAATTGGTGGAAGAACTACAGTTGATTACTTCAACGGCTCTCTTGACGATGTAACAATCTTCAATCGTGCCTTATCCCAAGATGAAATAACCCAACTTTACAATCAAGGTAGAGGTTCATATTCTTCTGTTACAAATGGTTTAGTGGCTCAATATTCAGGCAGAGATTTCGCAGGAACAGAGGCAGTGCCAACAAAGATTTATGATACAAAAGAAGTGGGACTTGTTAGACAAGACACAAGTTTCATAGACAAAGCTTTTTCTGAAATGAGGGTTAATGCTAATTCTAAATTTTTGCTTGTCAAAGGGCATAAAAACCAAGTCTATGTCACGCACATCGAAGAGGCATAAAGAGCAAAATTGTTATACAGAAGAAGAATAAAAAATAAAAAAATAGTTATTCGGTATACCGAATTACTTTAAAGGCAAATCCTTTATAGGACGAATTACCAATTTTCCTTGCACGTGCAACACTTCAAATTTTCGACCAATCCACTCTTTAGTGTCTTTGCCAAAAACTTCTGTGAAACTTCTTTGTGCACTCAAATTTGGACTATATGTATATTTCTTTCCCTCTTTCTCGACTTCCATATCTACGATGTTCTTTTTCAAGTTTTCGTTATATGTCGGTTTCGCTTCGGATAAGATAACACAGACATCGCCGTCTTTCGTGCTTTCGAAGTTCAGAAAATCGCCACTCAAATCTAACACAACCATTTTATACCCCCTGTTTTAATTTAAGATTTTAACAAATTTACTTAAGAAAATGTGCTGCGGTGTTATAGCGTCGTAAGGAATGTTAAATTCCTTAGCAAAATTTACTTTCTTTGTGCTGTCGTAGATAACCCGCGTCACAGCTTCGGAACAAATAAGTGCGTTTGTGCCCGATACACCTCTGATTTTGTAGCCGAATAAGTAATGCAAACCAAGCCCGATAATATCAAGCCAACCATAGCCAATACCTTTATATGTTTCGCAATTTCCATAAACATCTTTCATCGGCTCGTTGCACTCTCCTATCTTAACTTTGCCCTCTTTTATCCTGGCATTAAGCCAATAATTAGGATACCAAGAAGAAACAAAACCTTTTTCTGTTGCCTCATAAATCAAAACTTCATCTTCTCTAATTCCCGCAATTATTCCAACGTGTATACAATCTGACCTTTTAAAAAATTTCTTGTTGTATAAAGTGATTAGTCTGGCAAATAATGAATTGGTGATGTTTAGAAAATATATTTGTCCGACTTTGAATTTCATCAGTAAGCCACCCAACCACGCCCCTCGATGTAAGCATATTTAATCTCGCCCTCTTGCTTTCCTAAAATTCCATTACTCCATATTAAGAAACAACCGGCTTTATATTCCCATTGGGTGTATTGTTGCCCGCCCGCTCTTATGTGTGCCAGGAACTTATCGCCCTCGTTTCTCGAATACTTTTTAAATTTCTTATCTTCCATTATCCAAGTATCAATCTAATAAAAAAGTTTTCCCAGGACTTTTTAGACGCCTCTTTAAATTTTTTTAGTTTCTTAAATATCTTATCTTCGAAAGTGAGGTTTAAAGTTTTCATAGTCCGCCATTCATAACATTTACTTTGAAACGTGCCCTCATCTCTTCATCTAAGGCTTGCAGACGCTTAATTGTGTCGCTTGTGATAGTTTGCTCTTTAACTGATATAGTCCAGTTTGCGAAACCTTTGGCTGTATATTCTAAGGTTATTCTTTCTTTCTCGTTTTCTTTTATTATTTCGTTTTCCATAATTTTAGTAAGTAAGCAACTTTTATAAATGTTTC
>CAYSND010000270.1:0-2029 GCA_964432305.1 uncultured Muribaculaceae bacterium
GGTCAAGACGGATGAAAATAAAAAGAAGAATAGTGAAGGTTATAAATGAGGAACCACCGTAACTTATAAAGGGGAGTGGAATCCCCACTACCGGCATAATACCGAGTGTCATTCCTATATTTACGAATATGTGGATAAAAAGGATGGAGGCGACACAATACCCGTAAATACGATTTACGGCATCTTTCTGCTTCTCGGCTGAGCCTATTATCCTTATAATCATCGTCAAAAAAATTAATATAACAGCAAGTGAACCGATAAAACCCCACTCTTCCCCTATGGTGCAGAAGATAAAATCAGTACTCTGTTCAGGCACGAACTTAAATTTGGTCTGTGTCCCCTGTAGGAACCCTTTTCCGATTACTCCACCTGAACCTATAGCTATTTTTGATTGGTTTACATTATACCCTGCCCCCTGTAAATCTTCGGTAATTCCGAGTAGGTTTTCAATACGATCCCTATGGTGTGTTTTGAGTGCCTTTTCAAAAATCAGCTCAACGGAAAAAATCATTACTATAGAGAATAGAAAGCAGATAATTATATTCCGCATGTATCTGTTTCTTCTAAGAAGAGCTCTTATAAGTAATATTATCGAAATGGCAACTACTATGGCAAGTAGCCAGTACTCAACATCCCAACGATTAAAATTCTCTATAAAATCCCATTTAAGTAGCTTAGGAAGAAAAGAGGCGGCAGTTATAAAAAGTGTTGCATTTATAATGGAGAGCAGAGTTTTTTTCGATAAGATGCCGTAGGTTATGGAGAGAATCCCGATTAGTACGAGAATAGCCACGAAAGGGGAGAATTTTAGGGTGACTACAAATAGGAGTACCATTAAAGCTGCTATAAGTATCGTCCATCCGGAGAGCCCTTCACGATAGAGCATAAAGATAAGCCCACAATAGACCAAAATGGTTCCCGCATCCGGCTCTAAAGCTATTAAGCCTATTGGGATGAAGATAATAAGCAGTACCTTAAAAAGGTCTCTTGGGTTATTAATCTTAAAACCATATTGCCCCATAATCACGGCTAAGACCAGCGAAGTAGATATCTTGGATATTTCAGATGGCTGGAACCGTAGCGGACCTATAACAAACCATGATTGCGAGCCATTTACCTCTTTTCCTATAATTAAAACGAGTACCAAGAGGAGAATTACAAAGGCATAGATCCACCATGAAAGCCCTAAATAGAATCGTGGAGAGATAAAGAAAATCAATGCGATAGCAATAAGGAAACCAAAACACATCCAGATAAACTGATTTCCACTCCTAAGGGAGAGTGAAAAGATATTACCCACTTCAGGATCATATACAGAGGCATATATATTTAGCCATCCGAAAATAGAGAGAATCAGGTAGCAGATTACCAACACCCAATCTATTTTTTTATATCTTATTCTGTCAGACACCATAAAGCTATTTCTTTTGAGTTTTTCCGGAACCAACTTTTCCTAAGAGCGAAGTGGTAACCATCCTCTCTTCTAGCCAGGCACGATTTGGATTCACTTCGTGGTTGAGGTATTTTTCTACCATTAATGAAGCAATAGGGGCAGCCCAAGTTGCTCCGAACCCTCCATTTTCTATATAAACTGCTATTGCTATTTTGGGATCATCTTTAGGTGCAAAGCAGATAAATACCGAATGGTCATCTCCATGGGGATTCTGTGCAGTCCCTGTCTTTCCACAGATCTCAAGTCCTTTAACTGCTGCTATCCTTGCTGTGGCACCTGAGCCGGGAAGGGAATTAACCGCTTTATACATTCCATTAATAACCGGAGTAAAGTTGGCAGTATCTATAAGAGTGTAGTTTTTAACTCTATATTTTTCATCCACAGAGACACTGTCTATCTCCTTGATAATATGCGGAATGTAATAGTAACCTCTATTAGCTATAGTCGCTGCAAGATTTGCTAAGTGAAGAGGGGTACATCCAAGTTCTCCTTGTCCTATTGAGAGTGATATTATTGAGAGTGATTTCCATCTCCCTTTTCCATGGATTTTATCGTATGTATTAAGGGTGGGGAGGA
>CAYSND010000271.1:0-2007 GCA_964432305.1 uncultured Muribaculaceae bacterium
AGGAACAGGTGATGCTTTTATCACAGAAAATCGCCGGATTTTCCAAAGGGAAAGCAGATGTTCTTCGTAAGGCAATGGGGAAAAAGCAGATTTCGGTTATGGCGGAATTAAAAGAGGAGTTTTTTGCGGGAGGGATTAAAAACGGGCACCCTGAGGCTATTTTAAATAAGATATGGAATGACTGGCAGGCTTTCGCACAATATGCTTTTAATAAATCTCACTCCACTTGCTATGCCTGGATAGGGTATCAAACAGGGTATCTAAAAGCACATTACCCTGCAGAGTTCCTCGCTGCCTGTTTAAGTAAAAACCTAAACGACATCGAAGAGATTACCAAGTTCATGGATGACTGTAAGAGGAAAGGGATATTGGTTTTAGGACCGAATGTCAATGAGTCTTTTACCACTTTTACTGTCAATAAGGAGGGCAACATCCGTTTCGGCATGGGTGGAATTAAGGGAATCGGTGCAAAAGCAGTGGACAGTATAATTGCGGAGAGGGACGAAAATGGAGCTTTTGTGGACATTTTCAACTTCGTGGAGAGAGTAAATATCAGTGCAATTAATAAAAAGAGTCTTGAGGCACTTGTCTTCTCCGGAGCATTTGACTGCTTCGAAGGGGTTAATAGAGGCACTTTTTTGGTCGAATCCGGAAAGGAGGAGACATTTATGGACTCTCTCCTTCGTTATGGCAATAATTTCCAAAAGGATGCAGACTCCTCTCATATTTCACTCTTCGGAGGGATAAATGCAATAGAGACCGTAAAACCTGAGATACCTTTGACTCCAGAGCTGGACCAGTTAGAGCTCCTTAAAAGAGAAAAAGAACTTGTGGGGATGTATATTTCATCTCACCCCCTCGATAAATATCGGATGGAGATAGAACTCTTCTCTACCGCCTCTATTACAGATTTGGATAAATTGGCAGATGAGGCTCTTAGCAGAGAGAAAGAGGGGAACGGAGGCAAGGGGTCTCTTATGGGGAAGGAGTTTATAATCGCAGGGATAGTTACCTCTGTGAAAGTAAAACAAGCCCAAAAATCCAATCGCCCCTGGTGTTCGATAGTATTAGAGGATTTTTACGGCAATTACACCTTTTCACTCTTTGGAAAAGATTACGAAACATACCTCGGTTACACAAAAGAGCATCTCCCCCTTCTGATAAAAGTTGCACTAACACCACGCTATCCTTACATTTCAGCAGAAGAAAAAGAGAAAGATAGAGTACCGAGGGAGAAACAGATACCTAACGGATGCGATATAAGGATTAAAGGGATAACACTCCTCTCCAATGTAAAAGAATCCCTTATTAAAGGGGTTACCATACATGTTCCACTCTCTAAACTAACCACTGCTTTTAGAAAGCAGTTAGTCTCTATTATTAAAGAGAATCGTGGCTCTTCCACGCTCTATCTTCAAATCATTGACAACGAAAACAAAATCTACTCAGACTTCTTCTCTCGGAAATACAAAATATCCCCGAATGTAGAACTCCTCGATTTCCTTAACCTCAACAAGATCACTTACACATTTGAAAAAAGTTCGTTTTAAACTATTTTTATGTTTAGAAAACTTGTTCCAACACTGGTTTTCAGTCTGTTCTTATTCATAAGCACACTCCACTCCCTGTCAGCACAAGGAGGGGGTAATGATTATTATCAGACCTTACGTGGAACAGTTTTAGAAAAATCGACTCGCGAACCACTGCCTGGTGCCACTGTAATAGTATATTTAGGGGAAAAACAGCTCTTCTCCACCACTAATTTACGGGGCGAATTTTCCATTAAAAATGTCCCTGTCGGAAGATGTAATGTCTCCATCTCCATGATTGGATTTACCCCTTATATGGCTAATGGTATTGTAGTCTATTCCGGAAAAGAGGCAGTAATAGAGGTACTTTTGGAAGAGACAATAAGCGAACTGAGTGAAGCAGTAATCTCTGCCAAAACAGATAAAACCCAGCCTCTAAATAAATTAGCTGTAGTTAGTGCCCGAATGTTAAGCAGCG
>CAYSND010000272.1:0-1992 GCA_964432305.1 uncultured Muribaculaceae bacterium
AATTAAGGTAAAAATATTATTACTTTTGTAAGTTAAAATGAGAATCAACAAGAAATACGCTGAACAAAGGATATCAGAGTTAACCAAAGAGTTAAATATTCATAATCACAGATACTATCTTCTTAATGCTCCAACTATCAGTGATTTTGAGTATGATATTCTTATGCAGGAACTTATAACTCTTGAAAAGTTATATCCTGAACTACTCTCTGATAACTCCCCTTCGAAAAGAGTTGGGAGCGACCTTTCATTAAGCAATGGTGGGGATAATCTCACAGAAGATGTTATTGCAGTCTCATTTGAACAGGCTCCCCATAAATACCCAATGCTTTCACTCTCCAATACTTATGAATTTACTGAACTCTACGCTTTTGATGAGAGAATTCGTAAGGTTATTGATGAGCCTTACACCTACTGCTGTGAACTAAAATTTGATGGTACAGCTATTTGTCTTTCTTATATTAATGAGGAACTTAGCAGAGCTCTTACCCGTGGGGACGGCACTATAGGGGATATTGTTACCACTAATGTAAAAACCATTAAAGGGATTCCGCAGAGGGTCTTAGGGGCACCGGAGGAGTTTGAAATAAGGGGTGAGATATTTATGCCTTACGCTGCTTTTGACAGACTTAATTCTGAGCGCGAAGAGCAGGAGGAGGCACCTTTTGCAAACCCAAGAAATGCTGCAGCAGGTTCTTTGAAACTGCTTGACCCAAGTGAGGTGAGAAAGAGAGGGTTGGAGTGTGTATTGTATCACATATTAGGGGAGAATCTCCCCTTTAATACCCATAACGAAGCACTATTAGCAGCAAGAAAATGGGGGTTCCCCACCTCTGAATATTCTAAAGTCTTTGCCTCTTTAGAGGAGGTGATCTCATTTATTAAAGAGTGGGATGAAAAGAGGAAAACCCTCCCCTTTGCTACTGACGGGATGGTTATTAAGATAAACGAACTCGATATCCAAAAGCGTTTAGGGGTGACAGCCAAGTCTCCCAGATGGGCAACTGCATATAAGTTCAAGCCGGAAGATGCTCTTACGAAACTATTATCTATTGATTATCAGGTAGGAAGAACAGGGGCCATTACCCCCGTAGCAAATCTTGAACCGGTTCAACTTTCGGGGACAGTGGTGAAGCGTGCCTCTCTGCACAATGCAGAGCAGATGGAACTACTCGATATTCGAATTAATGACTTTGTTTATGTGGAGAAAGGGGGAGAAATTATCCCCAAAATAACCGGAGTAGAGCTCTCTAAAAGGTGCAGTGACTCGATGGTACCTACTTTTCCATCTAATTGTCCCGACTGTGGGAGTCTGCTTGTGAAGGATGAGGCAGAGGCAAAACACTATTGTCTTAATTCAGATAACTGTCCTACCCAGATTAAAGCTCGGTTTGTCCACTTCTCTTCCCGAAAGGCAATGAATATAATCGCAGGTGATGCAACAGTAGAACAATTATATACCAAGGGGTTAATAAAAGAGCTTTCGGATCTTTATAAATTAACGAAGGAGGAGCTCCTTACCCTCGAAGGGTGGAAGGAGCGTTCTGCAGAAAGGTTTCTTGAGAGTCTTGAGGAGTCGAAAAAGGCCCCCTTCGGGTCTGTTCTCTTCGCACTTGGAATCAGATATATAGGGGAAACCACTGCTAAGATGTTAGCCTCGCATTTTAAAAATATAGATACAATGATGAATGCCTCTAAGGAGGAACTTTTAACTATAGATGAGGTGGGGGAAAAGGTTGCTGAAAGTATTATTGCTTACTTTGCAGAGCCGAGACACACAGTATTGGTCCAAGAATTGAGGGGATTTGGGCTGAATTTCGAAGAAGATGAGACTAAAACCGGTAAAGTCTCAGATAAATTAAATAATAACATAATTGTTATCACTGGAAACTTTTCTGTTTCAAGAGAAGATATTAAGGATATTATATCCAAAAACGGTGGAAAGAATAGTGGCTCGGTTAGTGGTAATACCACATACCTGCTTGCGGGGGA
>CAYSND010000273.1:0-1692 GCA_964432305.1 uncultured Muribaculaceae bacterium
ATTCACCGACGGTGAAATACTACTGTTTTATGTGAAAATTTCAAAGACAAAAGAAAGCCCCGCACAAGGCGGGGCCAAAGAAAACCAAAATTCAAAGATCAATTACATAACCTGCATCGCGCCACGACCCCGAAGAATGTTGCGCAGATTATCGGGATGGACCCAAGAGAAGTTGACCTTGCGGCGCTCCGGATGGAAGCGACCGCAGACGATTTTACTTATAGTGGTATTATGCTCTTGATTAAACATCGTAACAGTCTCCTGGGGTTGACCATAGAAATCTAGAATGTGTTTTTCTGGATTAGCCTCGCCTTTCCTTTTTGCCTGCTCATAAGCACGGAGCGATTTCTGCATCCCTGCCGCGTTCTGGCGGTCACTGGCAAGGCGCATGCCATTGTCGCGGAAATATTTTTCGCAGGTACGAAGCTGTTCATCATTTCGCTGTTCACCAGGTCTTTGACCGGGAACAACAGATGTATTTTGAATCATATCCAAAATACTGACACTGACTTTTCCGGGTCTGCCTGACCATTCATAATCATTATCAAAATAGGCTTCACTTTGATTGTCGTAATGGCGGCGGGCATTCATGGCATTTTTCATCTCCATAAAAGATTTGTCCGGTTCAATTGTAAGTCCCGGCTTACCCATAATGGTGGCAATTTTTTCCAGCTTCTCCGCTCCCAACGCCAGGACGTGGGCAATCACCTGTTCTTTTGAAGGTACCTGAACGTTTGAATCCAGCTCTTTGGCTGTGGCGACGGCTTCTTCGTAACCTTCTATCACGGCACGCAATTTTTCTTTTTGTTCGGCCGACAGGTTCATGTGTTCAATAAATTCAGCATAGTCGACCTCCGTTTTGTCCTCCAGTTTTTCGGTTTTTTGGGTGTCGGCCGTTTTTCCAACTGCCTTCCGTAAACTCGTTCTTTTCGGACCGCGTGGAGCTCTAGCAATCTGCATCGCTTGGGCGACTCTTTTGCGGGTATGAGCGATTTTGACCACTTCTTCAGGTGTCAGGTCAGGATTGGCCAGATCTTCCACGCTTTGCTTCAATTTTGCTTCAAAGCGTCCAATGCGGGCGCCGGTCTGATCCAGGTATTCTTTCAGGTACTCCCGATAACCGGCGAAGGCCGCCTTGAGCCTGGATATTTGTTTTCTGGTCAAATCAATGTCCTCGTCCGTGTCCAGCCAATTGATGTATTCGTCCAGATCAGACTCTTCCAGAAAGAGGTCGCGCAAATGGTTCCATTGCGGTTGTCCCTGGGCAAGCGAGTCCAGCTCGTTAAGGAGCCGGGCCGGGTCTGGCCGGTTGCCGAGTTCTTCCTGGTGTTGAGACGGATGAGACATAAGAGTTGAATTATTGAAAACTATTTACCTCTTAGTATTATACTATTTTTCTTTTTTTTGTCCAGTCTGTTAAGAAAAACCTAGAACAGCCACTTTACAGCCTTCGCGCACTGCCTGGCCAGAACAAGCAGCTAGAGATGCTTGTAGGTCGCCTCGTTCCGCCAGGTCAGCCTGACGATGGTCAACTGATTCCCCTGCACGCGGAAAACGCATCTGATTCTGCCGACGCGAAAGCGGTAGAGGTTTTTGGCCCCGGCTAATTTGAGTAGGCCAGGCACCTGCCGATAATCCTTTTTCATCTGCCGGAAAATCAGTTCCAGGGCCTCGTACTCTTTGGCTGACAGT
>CAYSND010000273.1:1702-1965 GCA_964432305.1 uncultured Muribaculaceae bacterium
TTGAGAAATTTTTCGATATCATTCATGGTGGGAGTTTTTCAGCAGACCGATCATTTCCTCCAAGGGAATTCCCTGGCCTCCGTTGTCACGTTCAGCGTCAAAAATGATTTCTTCGCCGCTACCAGGTATGTGGAAAGGCCTGATGGTCAGCTGTTTGTCATCAAAATCTACGACGAAACTATCGGTTTTGAACAGGTCACGCCACTGCTTGGGCAGTGTGATCTGGCCTTTGACGGTGCATTTGGCGATTTTTGTAGGCATGT
>CAYSND010000274.1:0-1940 GCA_964432305.1 uncultured Muribaculaceae bacterium
GGTGGTGGGAAGAGGGTGCCATTCGTGGCAATCTTAACCTTAACGATAAACAGACCATCTTTGTAAAATACGGAGATGTAGTTGGCAAAATCGCCATTTTCACTTTTTGGCTCTGTATTGCCTTATTCGTCAGCTTGTTCCTTCTATATAAAACCAAAAGAAAAAAGAAACAGTAGAAAGATTTTGTACTTAAACCTAATTCTGTCTATATTTGTGATTATGGAAATAAGGACAGAATTATATTTAGGTGATTGTACAGAGCGATTAAAACTGATACCGGATAACTCAGTTGATTTAGTCATTACCTCTCCTCCATACGCAGATCAAAGAAAAAATACTTATGGTGGAATACATCCTGATAAATATGTTGAATGGTTTCTCCCTATTTCAGAACAGTTGCTTAGAGTACTAAAGCCATCAGGTACTTTTGTATTAAATATTAAGGAAAAAGTAGTTGAAGGTGAACGTAGTTTGTATGTAATGGAACTAATTATAGCGATGAGGAAACAGGGCTGGCTCTGGACAGAGGAGTTTATTTGGCATAAAAAAAACTGCTATCCTGGAAAATGGCCAAACCGTTTTAGAGATGCTTGGGAAAGGCTTCTACAATTTAATAAAGAACATAAATTCAATATGTATCAGGAAGAAGTAATGGTGCCGATGGGAGATTGGGCAAAATCAAGATTGAAAAATCTCTCTGATACTGACAAAGTTCGCGATAATTCCAAAGTAGGTAGCGGGTTTGGAAAAAATATATCAAATTGGTTAGAAAGAGACAAGGCATATCCAACAAATGTACTTCATTTAGCTACAGAATGTAATAATAAAAATCATAGTGCAGCCTTTCCTGAAGAGCTGCCTGAATGGTTTATAAGATTATTTACAAAAGAAACTGACACAGTACTTGACCCTTTTATGGGATCCGGTACTACTATCTCTGTTGCCAATAGAATGAAAAGAAACGCAATAGGTATTGACATAGTTCCTGAGTATTACGAGATGGTTAAAGCCATGACTAAAAATCTTGAATTACAATTATATTTATTTGAAGATAGCCCTGATTATGAAAAAACTAAACTTAAATGATGTATTAGAATATGTAGAACAAAATATCGGTACATTTCATGAAAGAAGAATCCAATCTGTGGACTCATTGCAACTCTCGCAAGTACTCAAAAGAAAAAACCCTTATTTATTTAAAGCAAAAAATGTCCTTACTGCTGAACAGATAGTTCGTGGAATCGTAGATGCTCATATTTCATCAAATGAAGAGACTATATTTGGAAATTGGCTTGAAGGCTTAGCAATTTTTATTAATAGTAAAGTTTACGATGGAAAAAAATCCGGAATCAAAGGGATAGATTTAGAGTTTACTAAAGATGACATAGTTTTCATAGTTTCCATAAAATCCGGCCCTAACTGGGGTAATAGTTCCCAAATAGCTAAAATGGTAGCCGATTTTAAGACGGCTCGAAGGACATTGAGAACAAGTGACTCTAAACTTAATGTAATTGCTGTAAACGGTTGCTGTTACGGGCGCGATAACCATCCTGATAAAGGTGATTACTTTAAGTATTGTGGACAAAGTTTTTGGGAGTTTATATCAGGGAATAAAAACCTATACATAGAAATAATTGAACCACTTGGTTATAAGGCAAAGGAGAAAAACGAGGACTTTATTAAGCTATATAACAGTATAATAAATCTCTTTACTCAAGAGTTTCTTAATAATTATTGCAAAAGCACAGGAGAAATTGATTGGGAAAAGTTAATTAGATTCAATTCATCTTCTTAGCCTACCTGACTTCGGGGGGCCAGGGGCGGTGAAAGTCAGGGCGTCCCTCCTTAGAGGTCGCATCTAAAATAAGTTTTCCATCGACTATTGCAGAGTCGCGAACAGGATCACAATTACACCCTAACAACCAAAGGTTTCGATAAAT
>CAYSND010000275.1:0-1920 GCA_964432305.1 uncultured Muribaculaceae bacterium
TGGACATTTGGATTAACTTACTAAGAGATAGCAATGAAAACACTTTAACAGAAAATCTCTTTATAAACAACAAACATCCCCTTATAAAGGCATTGGCTCCCGAAAAGGGAGGGGACCCACGAAGTGGGGAGGACCTTTATAAGGGGATGTTTGTTGTGGAGTAGAAGATATTATTTCTCTTCTAAGATCTCCTTTTTAGCTTTTTCGTAATCTTCTTTGGTAATTAAATTACTGTCTAAAAGGTTCTTAAGCTCTTTTAATCTCTCTTCTTTTGATTTAACAGTGGTGTCCACGGCAGATTTTACAATATTATCATGGTTTTTTAAAGGAGATAACTCATAGGTATGAGTTGGGTTGTACTCCATAGTCCAAAGAAAAGGGACAAGGAAGAATAATCCACCAACGATGGCACCCACATCAGCTTTTTCATTTCTTATGAGGGGAATCTGTAATGTTTCATAACCCTCTTTCTCTATCCTTAAATCAGTTACACTCCCAACTATTTTGGTGTCTGAATAGGTATACGGGGTAACTCCTACCGGCTGTCCGTCGATATAAAGTTTTGCGCCCGCAGGATGAGATTGAATTAAAGTAGTTGAAGCACAACTTGAAAATAAAACAGAGAATGCTAAAATAAATGCAATGCTCTTGGTACTAAATTTGGTCATAATAGATGATTTTTGTTATTTAAATTAATGAAAATTGTCTTAATAATACCCCTCTCACATAATTGTGACAGGGAAACGGTTATTTAATGGAAATTATCCATTCGGCGATAATTTCAAGCACCTCTTCTGAGATGGTCTCTTCGATGGAGGCATATTCATTTATATTACCGGTGGTACAGTGTTGGAAAAGGTGATTAAGACCGGGCAATACTTTAGTGGTCAGTGATTTGTTTCCACCCTCTTCACAAGCCTTTATAATTGCAGGGATATTGATAGAGTGGATTACTTGAATATCCTTATCTCCATTAAGAGCTAAAATCGGGATTTTAAGAGATTTAACAGCCTCGTATGGAGAATACTTGACAAAGTAGTAAAACCATGGATCTAAGGCATTCTCTATCCCTTTTAATACTGCCTCCTCATTGATGGGTGATGTGCTGTTTTGACGAACACGAGCCATACATTTCTCTTTCAATGAAGGGTCATTTTTATCGGATTCAAATATCACATCATAAATGCTCTTATTTATCTTCTCGGAACTTGCAAGATACTCCTCAGAAACCCCCATTAGTTTGCTTATGGCACGTGTCTGCGATATAAGCACCTCCGCACCATTTACCCCGGTCCCCGCAAGTGAAACAATAAATGAGGTTTTTGGTTCTCTTGCCCCTAACATAAATGCAATAGTTCCCCCTTCGCTGTGACCGCACAGCCCCACTTTGGAGATATCACTCCTGCTGGTCAAAAATAAAAGTGCAGCCTGAGCATCATAGGAGAGGTCTTCGCTGGTATTTCCATGAGTGCTCCCTCCGGATCCCCCTATCCCACGATCATCATACCTTAGCACAGCAATACCCCTTCGGGTAAGGTAATCTGCAATAACATGGAAAGGTTTGTGCCCAAAAAGTTCCTCATCACGGTTCTGATAACCGGAACCTGTAATCATAACCACCGCAGGAAATGGTCCCACACCTTCCGGGAGCGTTAAAGTCCCCGCAAGAGTAATATTGTCTCAAGTATTGATAAATGTTACCTCTTCTGAACGGTATGGATAGGGTGGTTTTGGCTCCTGAGGACGTTTAGGTGCAGTAATCTCCCCACGAAGGAGATTGAGTTTAAATGCCATTCCCCCTTGGGAGAAATCACCCACAAAACCATTAATAACATAAGTCCCTTTATATGAAGCCCCTAAAGCTGTGAGATTTAATTCGAGAACTAACTTCTCAAACTTTACCTCTTCGACGGGGAGATC
>CAYSND010000276.1:0-1915 GCA_964432305.1 uncultured Muribaculaceae bacterium
CAGAATGGTTGTGTTCTGGGCGTATCTGGTTTTGACCGCTCCCCCGGCACTGATGGTGTCGTTGAAAATCTGGCTGGGGCTTTGTGAAGAAACTTCGTTAAGCCGATCTTCCATGGTCTGTTTTTCGGGAGATTTGAATTGTTCCGGTGAAGGAGGGGCTTTGTCCATACCGCCGCCCTGATAGACCAGCCGTCTGGGGAAGGAGGTGATTTCCGAGTGGAAATGTTGAAAAAATTTGGGAAAAAGCATGTTTATAAGGCTAAAATTTCCTGTTCAAGTTTTTTGATGCCGACCAACTCTTTTTGGTGATAGATTTCTTCCAGTTCAAGCAGGCCGATGCCGAAACTGCGCTTTAATTCCAGTTCCATTTCCGTGAGTACCTTTTGAAGGTTGTCTTTGAGGTTCAATTTGAGGTGATTGCTTTTTTTACCAAAGTCGGACGCGTTTTGGTCCAGGGCGGCAATTTGGGCTTCCGTTTCGTCTTTCAGTTTTTGACATTGTTGGCGGAAAGCTTCACCTACGGCCTCAATGTGATTCAGTTGTCGCTGAGCTGCCTGCTGATATTTTTGTGAGATTGGGTCCATATTATTCCTGTTCGATTTGTTTTTGATATTTTTTGATCAGATCACGATAGATCAGGGCGGAGGGGCGCACGGTTCTGGAAAAGTTTTCGTCGTAATCCACCTTGATCAGACCAAAACGCTGTTCGAAGCCGCTGTCCCATTCGTAGTTATCGATCAGCGACCAATGCAGATAGCCCTGTACGTCAACTTTTTCCTCGCGCGCTTTCATGGTCCAGTAGAGGCTTTCTTTGACCACGTCCTCCCGTAGTTTGTCGAATTTGTCCGCTACGCCGTTTTCCGTGATGATAATCGGTTTTTTGTAGCGTTTGTGCAGGTCGTGCAGAAGTATGTAGAGGCCTTTGGGGTAGACTTCCCAGTTCATGTCGGTTTTGCGCGAGGTGGGATAGGACATCTGGCAGAAGGTGTCGACCAGTTTGGGATCGGCGCGCACACAGCGGTAGAAATAGTAATTGAGTCCGATGAAATCCTGGCGTTTTCGGATCATGTCGAGAAAACGATGATTCCACTGCTGGTGCAGCAGATGGGACAGCAGGTGGTCCAGCGGGTTCCCCGAACGGTCGGGGCGGAAAACCTGATTATTTTTGGCAACGCCGATTTGAAAGTCTGGATTGATGCCTTTGAGATCTTCGTAGGCGAGCCGGTGAGCCAGGGCGAGATTTTTTAAAACTTTGCTGTAGAGCAGGTAGCGGCCTTTTTGCGGCGGCCATTTGTTGATCAGGTAACTGTGATAGGCGTAAATATCCGGTTCGTTGATGGTGATGATGTGTTTCATCTCGTCGCGGAAGGTATTGCCGATCAGTTTGCAGTAATCGAGGTAATGGCGAATATTGCTTTTTTTTTCGAAGCCGCCCAGGTCGGCAAACCATTTGGGCAGACTGAAGTGTAGTAAAGTGACGAAAGGTATCAGTTTGTTGTGGGACAGTGAGGCGAAAACCTTTTTGTAATGATTGATTGCTTCATAATTTACCTGCCCCTGGCTGGGTTCGATTTTTGCCCACTCGATGGAAAAACGATGCGAGTTATGACCAAGCTCGCGGGCCAGTTTGTGGTCGCTTTCAAAAAGTTCCCAATGGTTGGAGGCCAGTCCCGAGGGGGCCAGTCCTTTGTCCTTCAAAATCGAGTGCTCGAATTCCCACCAGTCACTGCTGAAATTATTGCCTTCTGTCTGATGTGCGGACAGCGATGTGCCGAAATAGAAGTTGGGCATCGAAAGTTGATGTTTGTATTTCTCTTATATTTTAGCAGAAAAAGCCCTTTATTAAAAGCACCCTGGCGTTTAACGGCCCGACTCATACATTTTTGAGAAAATAGGTGACGATTTCCTCGTTGGA
>CAYSND010000277.1:0-1912 GCA_964432305.1 uncultured Muribaculaceae bacterium
ACTATGAAAATCAGGGATGCTGTAATGATATTTAAGAGCAAATAGAGGATAACGGAGAAATTCATGTTTATAACTTGTTAAAAATGTTTGCAAAGATACCTTTCTTTTCTCTATTTTTGCAACGAAAATAAATATTATGGGCGGTCTATTCGGAGTTATCTCCACAAAAAAATGTACTACTGATCTCTTTTATGGAACTGATTACCATTCTCACCTTGGCACCAAACGAGGTGGGCTTGCTATGTATAACGGAAAAGGGACTTTCGCAAGAGATATTCACTCTCTCGAATCCTCCTATTTCAGAATAAAATTTGAAGGGGATCTACACAAGTATCAGGGCAATTCAGGAATCGGGGTAATTAGTGATACCGATGCTCAACCTATTGTGGTAAATTCCCACTTAGGGAGATTTGCGATTGTCACTGTTGGGAAGATAGCAAACTTGGAAGAACTTGAAAAAGATATTCTCTCTAAAAACAAAAACTTCACAGAGTTAAGTTCGGGGAAGACAAACCCTACTGAGCTGATTGCGCTAATTATAACCGAAGCCACCTCATTTGCTGAGGGGATAGAGTTAGTTCAAAATAAAATTAAAGGGTCTTGCTCTTTTCTCCTTCTTACTGAAAATGGAATTATTGCAGCTAGGGACCTTTATGGAAGAACCCCTTTAATTATTGGAGGTAAAGTCATTGTTGACGAATCAGGAGCCAATGTACTTTCACACGCCGTAACTTCTGAAACTTGTAGTTTTGCAAACCTTGGTTTTGAACAAGAATATGTGGTCGGTCCAGGGGAGGCAGTTATGCTACAGCCTGAGGGGATAACTACAATAGTAAAGGCGAAGGAGAAGATGCAGATCTGCTCTTTCCTATGGGTATATTATGGATACCCTGTTAGCTGCTACGAAAATATAAATGTCGATGATGTTCGTTACGCTCTTGGATTTAAGATGGGACAAAAGGATAAAACTCCTATAGATGTAGTCTCTTCCATCCCCGATTCGGGAACATGTATGGCAATAGGTTATTCTGACGGGAAGAAGGTTCCATATAGAAATGCAGTGGTAAAATACACTCCTACATGGCCTCGTAGTTTCACCCCTGCTAATCAGAATATCAGAAACTTAGTAGCTAAGATGAAACTTATTCCGAATAATAGTCTTCTAAGAGAAAAGAGAATTGTATTTTGTGATGATTCTATCGTTAGGGGGACACAGTTAAAAGACAATGTCAAACATCTTTATGACTATGGAGCAAAAGAGATTCATGCTCGAATTAGTTGCCCTCCCCTCCTTTTCCCCTGCGAGTTTCTAAATTTTTCCGAATCACGCTCCCCATTGGAACTTGTTGCTAGAAGATTTATAATGATGAGAGAGGGCGCACATGATAAAAATATTGGGAAGTATGTAAAGAATACCACCGAAGAATATCGTGAAATGATAGAATATGTTAGAAAAGAGTTGAATCTTGCAACTCTGCAATATAACTCCATTGATAACCTTGTGAGCGCCATAGGACTACCTAAAGATAAAATATGCACCCACTGTTTTGACGGTAGTAGTTACGGAGGCTTATAAAATTTTTTATTATTCTTGATTTCAATTAAAATTCTTTATATATTTGCATCTGATATGGAACTTGAACTTACTTCATTTTTCTGAATATATATATATGAATATTTTTGTATCCAGCCTGAATTTCAGAGCAAGAAAAGAGGATCTAATTGAACTCTTTTCCCCTTTTGGCGAAGTAACCGCCGCAAGGATTATTGTTAATCGTGATACTCGCCGTTCGAGAGGATATGGCTTTGTTGAAATGTCCGAAGAAGAGGGAATGGCAGCAGTAGCTGCATTAAATGGGACCGAACATATGGGACGTACCATTAATGTCGCTGTTGCTAACGAAAGACCTCC
>CAYSND010000278.1:0-1895 GCA_964432305.1 uncultured Muribaculaceae bacterium
GGATCTACTTTTATAGGATCAAAATCCGGAATAGCGGAAGCTACATTTACTTTTTGTTCGACTTCCAAGGAGTATTTGCCGGTAACATCCTTCTTTAGGAAATCAATATCTTCCTGTTTTAAGAGAGAGGAAATTGTTAGCTGTGCTGTAGATCCAAGTGGGAAGAGGAGTGAATCACCTCCAACTTTTATAGTCAAATCAAGCTTGTCATTGGAAAAGTCGTACTCCTCTTTTATACAAGAGGATACAATAAGGGACAAAATGATTAGACCACAAAAAACAGTGATTAATCTTAGAATAGCATTTTTCATAATAATATTAATTAATTAAGTTTCTAAATCATGATATATTCCTTTTTGCTTTTAACAAAGCCTCAGGGGTTTGAGAATAGTGTTGTTTGCAAAATTTGTTAAAATGTGACGCATCATAAAAGTTAAATTCAGCAATTATATCGCTTAAAGTTACACCCGACATGGAGAGCCGCTTCGACACTCCTTTCTTTTTCTGTATCTGTATCCAATTATAAGGGGTAACCCCATCGAAACTCAGTTTGAATTTCCTATCAAAACTCCTTTTACCCATATTGCACGCCTTGGCAAGTTCATCAACATTTTGCGAGTACTTAAATTTTGAAAAGACGAGAAGTTTAAACTCAGGATAGGTAGAGACAATAGGGAGAAAGAGTCTCTTCATCTCCTCCTCTCCGTAGTACTTCTTCAATATCATAAAGAGTTCGGCAAGTTTATAATGAGAGAGTTCCGGTGTCATAACTTCATCCTCTATATATCTTACAAGTAGAGTAACAAAGAAATTAAGAGGGTACTTTATTCTTATGTGTCCTATCTCCTCTTTAGAATTACAAGGTTCATTAGTAGAAATAATCTTCTGTATCTCAGAAAAAACATCAACACTGCTACCAAAAGAGAGAAGAAGCATTTCAGCATCAATCTTAAATTTAATATTAATATTGGCGGAAATAGGGATAAAAACAATATCACCTGCAATATAGAGTCTGTTTTGAATGTCTGTATTGAGGTTTAAGACAGCACTCCCCTTAGTTAAAAAAAAGATATAATTGGTCTTGGCTGCCTCTAATAAAAATGTATCCCCTCCATTATAAAAGGCGTGATGGAAATAGATTTCACTTTTATTATTCTGCTTCATATATTAGACAAATTTAGAGTTTTTTTTCAATTAATAATCCAAAGAATAAAAATAGAAGCACAAAAATCATATATTTGTCTCAAAAATATTAAACAAATGAACAATAACAGAGTTAAGGAGGCTAAAAGGATTACCTGGTTAGGTTTTTACTTTAACCTCTTTCTATCCTTGGGGAAAATACTCGCAGGGTGGTTTGGAAAAAGTTCGGCAATGTTAGCAGATGGGGTTCACTCCCTTTCAGACTTTTTTACTGACGCAGTTGTATTGTTATTTATTGGAATTTCAGGGAAAGAAGAGGATAAGGGGCATAGTTATGGGCATGGGAAGTTTGAAACATTTGCAACTCTTATTATTAGTGTGGTGCTCCTCCTTGTAGGGTTTGGTATCTGTTGGCAGGGGATAATGAAGATCTACTCATCATTATCTGGGGAAGAGATAGCTCGCCCCTCTATTGTGGCTCTTGTTTTTGCAATTATTTCTATTGTGGTAAAAGAGATATTATTTAGAATAACTATAAAAGTTGGGAAAAGGATAGATAGCGATGCAGTAATAGCCAACGGATGGCATCACCGCTCGGATGCCTTCTCCTCTATTGGAACCACAGTAGGTATAGCAGGGGCCATATTCCTTGGGAGCAAATGGAGAATACTTGACCCGATAGCTTCAATAATAGTCTCTGTGTTTATTGTTATAGCCGGAATTAAAATATTAATACCGGCAGTGAAAGAGTT
>CAYSND010000279.1:0-1830 GCA_964432305.1 uncultured Muribaculaceae bacterium
AGAGTCTTTTCAGATATTCGTTTAGTGGGGGCACCTCCCTCTTCCATAGGGAAGTTCGGAGGGGATACCGATAACTGGATGTGGCCCCGACATACAGGGGACTTCTCCCTCTTTAGAGTCTATGCAGATAAAAACAATAATCCTGCCCCCTATAGTCCTGACAATATTCCTTATACACCCAAGAAGTTCTTCAAAATCTCCACCAAAGGGGTAAAGGAGGGGGACTTTACCTTTATCTACGGGTTCCCGGGGAGTACTAGGGAGTATATCACCTCAGAGGCGGTAAAATTTATTGTGGAGAGATCAAATCCCCACAAGATAATGCTCCGCACTCATAGATTGAATGCACAGAGAGAGTTCATGTCTAAAGATCAGAAGATTAGGATAATGTATTCCTCTAAAAATGCCAATGTCTCCAATGCTTGGAAAAAATGGCAAGGAGAGCTAAAAGGGGTTCTAAAGAACAATACGATTCAAAGAAAGCAAGATTATGAAGTGAAATTTGAGGAGTGGGCAAAAGGGGGAAAATACGAAGGGGTCGTACCTAAAATCAATGCACTTTATACTGTATTGTCTGACTATGCCTTTGCTCTCGATTATTATAGAGAGGCTATTGCAGCAATAGAATACCCGGCTTTTATAATGGGTGGGAAGAAAAACGAGGAGGCTTTCTATAAAGATTATTATCAACCTATAGATAAACAATGTTTTATATCTCTTGTTAAAGAGTATGTGGCAAATGTCCCGGAGGCATTCAGACCCCCTTATGCTTCAGAGAAGATTAATCAGTATGGCTCAGTTGAGGAGTGGGCAGATGTGGTGTTTAGTAACGAAGCCTCTGCTTTAGAGTTTGCACAGACATTTTCTAATTACAATAAGGAGAATATACTCCCTGTCTACAATAAACTGAATGAGTTGATAACTCTTCTCTATAAAGATTATATGAAGGGGCAGATGGAGTTTGAAAAAGATAAGGAGTTCTACCCCGATGCTAATCTTACCCTTAGAGTGGCTTATGGGAAAGTTCAGGGATATACCCCTGCAGATGGTATCTATTACTACCCTTCATCTACCATAGAGGGGATTATGCAGAAAGATAATCCGGAGATTTTTGATTACGATATCCCCCAGAAACTCAGAGATATCTATGCTAAGAAAGATTATGGGAGATGGGCGGTTAATGGTACTATCCCTGTTTGCTTTATAGCTACAAATCATACCACAGGGGGAAATTCAGGAAGCCCTATAATAAATGGAGATGGAAATCTAATAGGGATTAATTTTGATAGAGTTTGGGAGGGGACTATGAGTGATATTCAGTTCGACCCGGAAATCTGTCGAAATATCTCCCTCGATGTCAGATATGTACTCTTTATTATTGATAGACTTGCAGGAGCTACTTGGCTCTTTAATGAGATGGTCTTTGTAAATAAATAGGCTCGGATTGCGGGGATTGCGGGTCAAGCCTGCAATGAAATATGCCCTGACAATCAGGCAGATACATTGCCGTTGCTCAGAATGACATTCCCTTAGTCCGCAATCCCAGATATAATGGATTTACTGATTTACAAGGGGCAATGGCTAATTGCGACTATGTTAGCACCAAAACGGCTTTTCAAGCATTTGGCGTGTTAACATCCTCCCTAAAAAAATCAAATCAGTCAAAATCGTCTCTATGTTAACCTTAAAACCACGCTATAGGGCATTTGAATTGCTAACATCGTCATGAAAAAGTAAATTATGTATGTGCTTTCCGTGCACATTTAAAATATATTTACTTGAATATTAGCACTTTAACACTTGTTTGTATTGCGGAAAGCAAGCCGATTT
>CAYSND010000280.1:0-1827 GCA_964432305.1 uncultured Muribaculaceae bacterium
TACCACGACATCTAACTTATAGATAGACCAAAACTCACCTGCCTCTGTTTCAGCAGTACCTGTCATCCCTGCAAGTTTATGATACATTCTAAAGTAGTTCTGCAGAGTAATGGTGGCAAAAGTCTGTGTAGCAGCCTCCACCTTTACATTCTCTTTTGCCTCGATCGCCTGATGTAGCCCGTCTGAATATCTACGCCCTTCGAGAATACGCCCTGTCTGCTCATCCACTATCTTAATCTTATTATCCAACACCACATACTCTACATCTTTTTCAAACATAGCATAAGCCTTTAAAAGCTGATTAATGGTGTGAACCCTTTCAGATTTAAGAGCATACTCGGAGAGGAGTTGGTCTTTTTTCTCAAGTTTTTCATCATGAGTAAGGGTAGTCTTCTCCAATTCGGAAATTTCAGTCCCAATATCGGGAAGAATGAAGAAGTTATGATCCTCTAAATTAGCCGAGAGTAAATCGTGCCCCTTATCAGTAAGGTCAACAGATTTCTGTTGCTCCTCGATTACGAAATAGAGGTCATCAGTAATAATATGCATCTGTTTATTATTATCCTGCATATAGAAGTTCTCGGTCTTGATAAGAACCTGTTTAATTCCGGGCTCCGAGAGGTATTTTATGAGTGGATTATATTTAGGTAATCCTTTATGAGCACGTAATAGTACCTTCCCCCCTTCAGCCTCATTTCCTTCTGCAATAAGTTTTTTTGCATCCACAAGCAACTTGCTGACAAGCTGTTTCTGAGCATTATATATTCTCTCTATATAAGACTTATATTCGGCATACTGCTGGTCATCATCGCGTGGAACAGGTCCTGATATAATCAAAGGGGTACGGGCGTCGTCGATTAACACGGAGTCCACCTCATCGACTATAGCATAATGATGTTTCTTCTGAACTAAGTCATTTATATCGATAGCCATATTATCCCTTAGGTAGTCAAAACCAAATTCATTATTAGTTCCAAAGGTGATATCGGCACGATATGCTTTTTTCCTCGCTTCGGAGTTAGGTTGATGCTTATCTATACAATCGACTCTAAGACCATGGAACTGGTATAAGGGTCCCATCCATTCAGAGTCACGTTTAGAGAGGTAATCGTTTACAGTAACTACATGCACCCCTTTACCTGCAAGAGCATTAAGAAAGACAGGAAGAGTAGCAACAAGGGTTTTTCCCTCACCTGTAGCCATCTCCGATATCTTTCCCTGATGAAGTACAATACCTCCAATTAGCTGAACATCATAATGCACCATATCCCACACTACAGGATTCCCCCCAGCCAACCAACTGTTTTTCCAAATCGCATAATCTCCATCAATAGAGACAAAGTCATGTTTAGTACTAAACTCTCTATCCATATCCGATGCCTTGACCTTTATAGTGGGATTTTCTTTAAATCTTCTCGCGGTCGACTTCATAATGGAGAAGACATCAGGAAGCACCTCCATAAGTACGGTTTCAATATCCTGGTCTATCTTTTTATTAAGTTTATCTACTTCGTTTGCAAGCTCTTCCTTCTTTTCTGCCTCTATTTCAACATCTTCGAGTTGTTGTCTGAGAGCATGTTTATGTTCTTCGTCTTTTGCTATTCTTTCACGGATTATCCTTTTAATCTTTTCGGTTTCTGCTCTTAAATCATCATCTGATAATTTGTCTATTCTTCCATAAGCAGCCAAAACCTTATCTAAGATAGGTTTAATCTGTTTCATATCACGCTCCGACTTTGAGCCGAATATTTTTTTTATTATTGAGTTTAATTTCGCCATATTCTCTTTTATATTTGAACTTACAAAGATAGTTATTAATCCATAAAT
>CAYSND010000281.1:0-1825 GCA_964432305.1 uncultured Muribaculaceae bacterium
CCCCTTCGGATATAATCTTAAAGAACCCTATATTTCCTGTGGCTGAAGTGTGTGTTCCTCCACAAAGTTCTATCGACTCTCCAAACTTAATTACTCTGACACTCTCCCCATACTTCTCTCCGAAAAGAGCCATTGCCCCCATTTTTTGTGCCTCCCCAATAGGAATAGCTCTAAATTCTTTTAGAGTGATGTTACTCCTTATAAGTCTGTTTACCATCATCTCAACTTGAGTAATCTGCTCGTCTGTTAATTTTTCGAAATGTGAAAAGTCAAAACGAAAATACTCAGGGGAGACATACGACCCTTTTTGCTCAATATGTGTGCCAAGAAGAGACCTAAGGGCGAAATGGAGGAGGTGTGTGGCGGAGTGATTATTGGCTATCTCCTCTCGTCTCTCTATATTTACTTTTGCTCTAAATTTCTTTAATGGCTCAGTAGGAATTTTCTCGGCGAAATGGATGTTTAGATTATTCTCCTTAACGGTGTTAATTATATTTATTGTCTCGCCTGTTTCAGAGATGATAACTCCACTATCTCCTACCTGTCCACCACTCTCCGCATAGAAAGGGGAGCGGTCAAATACAAGTTGGAAAACCTCCTTGTTTTTAGATTTAACCACGCGGTGCTTCATTATTAGAATATCAGACTCTAATTCGTCATACCCTACAAACTCTTCAGAGACAAAAGGTCTTAGCTCTACCCAGTCCCCCTCCTCTACGGTGGCGGCACTCCTTGCCCTCTCTTTTTGTTTGGCAAGCTCCGCTTCAAACCCATGTATATCTATTGTGTAGCCATTCTCTTTAGCGATTAGTTCGCTAAGGTCGATAGGGAAACCGAATGTATCGTAGAGTGTGAAAGCATCTTTACCGGAGATAAGTTTACTCTCTTTATTCTTCTCTAATATGGCGGTAATAAGGTTTATCCCCTTATCGAGAGTGCGTAAAAATGCCTCCTCCTCCTCTTTTATAACCTTTTCTATAAGTGTCTGTTGTGAAATGAGTTCCGGGAAAGCAGACCCCATCTCTTTAACGAGTACAGGGACTAATTTACAAAGGAAAGGGGTGTTGAAGCCTAAGAAAGTGTAACCATATCTGACAGCACGTCTTAATATCCTTCTAATAACATAACCGGCTTTAACATTTGAGGGGAGCTGACCGTCAGCTATGGAGAAACTAATAGCGCGTATATGGTCTGCTATGACCTTCATAGCCACGGCATTCTTCTCTGAATCGTTGTATTTTTTACCGGAGAGATTCTCCACCTCTTTTATAATATTTTGGAAGATATCACATTCGTAGGTGCTCTCCTTTTTATTGATTGCCATAATAAGTCTTTCAAGACCCATACCGGTGTCAATATGTTTCAAAGGGAGGGGTTCAAGTGAACCATTCGCTTTTCTGTTGAACTGCATAAAGACAAGATTCCATATCTCAATAACCAGAGGGTGCCCTTGATTTACAAGTTTTGCTCCGGAGATCTCTCTCTTCTCTTTATCGCTTCTTAGGTCAATGTGTATCTCGCTACAAGGCCCGCAAGGTCCTGTATCTCCCATCTCCCAAAAATTGTCTTTTTTATTTCCAAGGATTATCCTCTCTTCGGGGAGAAACTTTAACCAATACCCTTTTGCCTCGCTGTCCATTTCGAGATTCTCCTCTTTTGACCCTTCGAAAACAGAGGCATAGAGGTCGTCAGGATTAAGTTTGTAAACCTCTGTAAGGAGCTCCCATGCCCACTCTATGGCTTTCTCCTTAAAATAGTCGCCAAAACTCCAGTTCCCAAGCATTTCGAACATGGTATGATGATAAGAGTCATGTCCTACCTCTTC
>CAYSND010000282.1:0-1825 GCA_964432305.1 uncultured Muribaculaceae bacterium
CTGAACTAAGTTCAACAAAAGTAGGTGACGTTTATATCTGGGGATTAGAGAACTATAAACTTGACGGAGTAATAAAAGGAAGTGCCAATAACATAATCGATAGGAATAGGGACGTTGAGAATTTAGTTTTAGCTGCTATTGCACCTAAGTATAAGCAAGGCTCATATACACAAAGATACACGTTTGCTCATATATCAGATATACATGGGCAGGTTCAGTCTATAACTAATCTTTCTTCTTATGTAAACAATTATCCTATTAATGCTGTTTATCAGACAGGAGACCTACTAACGACTAATGGAGGGACTATACCTGAAAATATTATTAGTGCATTAGATAGCCTTAAAAAGCCTTTTTACCCAGTTATTGGCAATCATGATAAGGGCAATGGATTTTCAGTAGCATCAAATCTTAATAATACGCAGGTTTATACTAATTATATAGCTCCGTTTTTAGTTCAGGATGGTGTAACTAGAATTACTCCTGCTGGTACTAATTTGTCTTATTACTATGTTGACAATACAACATATAAGATACGTTCTATTTTTTTGAATGAGTTTGATAATGATTATATACATAATAGCTCTTCTGATTATGCAGTTTCAAGAGGGTACAGGTGCTTTAGCCAAGCTCAGATGGATTGGTTCTGCGCTAGGTTACAGGATTGTCCTTCTGATTATTCTATTCTTGTAGTTTTACATCAAGCTCCTTTCTATTTATTGGATGCAGGTGGATCTGTTTTGATTCGTTCCTCTTTCTCTTATCAGGGAGTAATTAATTATCAATCTAATCAGACTAATCCTGACTGGATGTTACCTAGAATTATGAATGCTTATCTTAATAAGATAAATCTCTCTTCTTCTCCTTTAGTATTTGGTTTTGTAACTGGTTCAGCAGGAATAAAGGCGGACGCATTACAAGCTCTTAAAAGCGGATATACGGTAACAATATCCACAGACTTTTCTTCTTCTGTTACACCTTGTCCTTTTATTGGATATTTCTGTGGGCACTCACATGCTGATATAGTTGCTGTAATGACAGGGTTTGGAGGAGTAGATACTATTTCTCCTACACAGAATATTATTGCTGTAACGACTGGAAATTCAGGAGCTACTTATTCTTCTGATGATGACCTTCCTAGAATATCAAATACTAAATCACAAGACGCATTTAATATCTGTTCGGTAGATACTGTAAATAAAAAGCTATATATAGTTCGTGTAGGTTCAAATACTGGACCTGATTTAACTGAGAGAAAATGCACTATTTTGAATTATGGAAGAAATACGAGAGAGACATTAATTCTTATGGGCTCAGATAACAACGAACAATCAGCTACCGCTGAGGCTCTAAATGATCTTAATGCACGCATACAAGCTTTAGAGACATTCATAAGCAACTCTGTTTACGATACAATACAGGTAGATAACCTTCATGTCGTTGAGAACTTGAATATGTATAAAGAGAGTAATATGCTTATTAAAGGTACTACTGCTCCTTCTATTGAACCTGACTTTATTGGTCAACAATATATTGATACAGTAGCAGGTATAACTTACGAGGCTAAGGGTAATTCTTCCGTTGCTGACTGGAAACAAACTTCAAATTAAATAAATATGGGATGGACAAAACTTAAAACAGATATTGCTAGAATCATAAAGACTAATGGCAATCAGGAAATAACAGGTGCATTATTGCAGCAAGAGTTATTTCGTATAGTAGATAACGTGGGAGGGAAAGCTGATTATGCAGGTATAGCAACAACTCATACTAATCCTTTGACTCCTGACGGTAATGTATATTACCTAGCTTCAGAGATAGGGAT
>CAYSND010000283.1:0-1807 GCA_964432305.1 uncultured Muribaculaceae bacterium
GTTTTGTGTTTTTGGGCATGTTAGCTTTTGCATGAAAAGTGCATTATACGATGGTATGGAAGCAAAAGCTGACATGGGTCATGAAAATCCCCGAAAAGTTTGATGCTTTTCGAGGATTTTCATCTCTTTCCATTGGGAGGCAAGTGGTAGTGACGACATCTGCAGGGCAATCGTGGATAGAGTGGCTTCCGGAATGGTTTAGCCTGCAGATGTGGAGCGGTTTTTCATGCAAATGGTCAAAAACGCGACGACATGTGCAAGCCAATCACTGCTACAGGTGTCTGTATGGCACTTTCGGTTGCAGATGTGGTGGAGGGTGAGTCAGGATACAGAGCATAGGCTCTGGAGAGGGCTGTGGAGAGGGTAGCTTGAAACGTGACTCAGGGTTTTGGCTAAAATGGTGGAAATGATGATTCAGGATACAGAGCATAGGCTCTGGAGAGGGCTGTGGAGGCTGGTGGCGTGAAAATGGGAGATGAGATCGCGAAACAGGGTCTGCAATGACATCGGTGCCCTCAATTGCATTAGGCTTGATTGTCAGGCAGATAAATTCCGTTGTTCAGAATGACAGTGCAGGAGTCGGTAATGACAAGTCAGGCACAGATTGTGGGTCAAGCCAGCAATGTCAGCCATTCATATTCGCCACCCCAGAGGGAGAGGAAACGATGGAAGTCGCTCTGAGAAATCGTAAGGGAGGCGGTGTTATCGTTCGGGTGGAAACTTAGTCGCTCTGCAGTTTGCAAATCGCTATCTAAAAAGAGTTTAACTGCGCGATTCGGGTCGTTTATAAGTCCGAAAAGTGAGACTGAGCCGGGGGTAGTCCCGAGGCATCTCTCCATTCTCTCCTCAGAGGCAAAGCTCAATTTCCCCTGTCGCAACATCTTCTCCAAATCATGAATCGGGAGATTTTTATGACATTCGATAATGACCAAATAGTGTTTATTCCCTTTGTGGTTTCTAAAGAATAGGTTTTTACAATGTGTGGAGGAGATATCCTTCCAATATTCAAGGGCGATTTCTACTGTCGGGAGTGGAGGGTGTTCATACATTTCGTATTCTATTCCCCATTCACTTAACCTGTTAAGTACTATGTTTCTTCTTTCTAAGCTATCCATAATTGCACGCAAGTTAAAAAAAATTATTAAATAAAATTGATAGTTATTATATTTGTCTTATGATTGGCTGGACAATATACCCTGATTCCACTGAGACAAAAAACAATGCCTTCGGCTGGTTCCAAGATGCTGCCAAAAGGCAAGGAGTGGAACTAAGGGTATTGTTTTATAATGAGACATATCCCTTTCAAAATTCCCCCTTTCCAACTCTTTCCACCCTCCAAGGGTGCAGGCTCTCGCAAGAGGATTTTAGTGAAGGGTCCCTCCCTCGCTTCGCAATAATGAGAGGGTACTCCTCGGAAACTTCATTGTTTTTAGAGCAGAGGGGGGTTCCGGTTTTCAACTCCACACTTTCAATGGAGTGCTCCCGCAATAAAATAACCACGCATCGACTTCTGGAGGGGGGTGCACTCCCCACACCCCGAACCTTTTTCAAGGAGGGGGGAGAATACTCTTTCGCAGAGGTCTCGGATTACTTTGGGGCAGAGAGGTTTGTGGTAAAACCAGTTATGGGTTCAAAAGGGGAAGGGGTCTTTTTGGTGGAGAATGAAGAACAATTACGGGAGGCTCTTAGCTATGAGCCCAACGGGCATCTGGGAGGAGCAGTGGCAGGGCAAGAGCCAGCTTTTGAGGCAATAGAACTGTCACAAGGGGGGAGGACTCACCCCTGTTTCTGCCAAGAGTTTATTGGG
>CAYSND010000284.1:0-709 GCA_964432305.1 uncultured Muribaculaceae bacterium
GTCATGGAGATAATCATATATTATTGTTATAAGAGGATGTAAATTTAGTTAAAAAATCTATCTTTGCAAGATAATATAACTATGTTATGGAAGAGAATGTAAAGAAAGATGTGGAAGAAATAACCCAAAAAAACTTTTTGGAGGAGATAATTGAGAATGATTTAGCCTCAGGCAAGCACACTTCTGTGCTGACCCGTTTTCCTCCCGAACCAAATGGATACCTTCATATAGGTCATGCAAAGAGTATCTGCTTAAATTTTGGTCTTGCTATTAAATATGGCGGGAAGACTAACCTTAGGTTTGATGATACCAACCCTGTAAAAGAGGATGTTGAGTATGTCGATTCTATAAAAGAAGATATCGAATGGCTCGGTTTTAAGTGGGCAGAAGAGCTATATGCTTCAGATTATTTTGAACAGCTATATGAATGGGCTATCAAGCTAATAAAGATGAAGTTAGCCTACGTGGATGACCAGTCACAGGAGGAGATTCGTCTTAATAGAGGGACTGTTAATTCTCCCGGAACTGAAAGCCCCTATCGCGAGAGGAGTGTGGAGGAGAATTTGGATTTATTTAGTAGGATGAGAGCAGGGGAGTTTGAAGAGGGATCCCGAGTGTTAAGGGCTAAGATAGATATGGCTAACCCTAACATGCTTATGCGTGACCCCTTGCTTTATAGAATAATTCACGCCGAACACCATAGGACAGG
>CAYSND010000284.1:742-1785 GCA_964432305.1 uncultured Muribaculaceae bacterium
AATCACACACTCTATCTGCACCCTTGAGTTCGATGTTCATAGACCATTATATGATTGGTTTATAGAGAAATTAGAAATTTTCCCCTCCCACCAATATGAGTTTGCCCGCCTTAACCTTACATATACCGTTATGAGTAAGAGAAGGCTCCTCGAACTTGTTAAAAATAATTTCGTAACAGGATGGGATGATCCTAGAATGCCTACTATCTGCGGATTAAGACGTAGAGGATATACTCCGGAGAGTATTCGTGCCTTTGCTGAGAAAGTTGGTGTTGCGAAGAGGGATAATATTATAGACCTCTCACTCCTCGAATGGTGTATTCGTGAAGACTTAAACAGAAGGTCTAATCGTTACATGGCAGTTCTCGACCCTGTTAAATTAGTTATTACTAATTGGGAAGAGGAGAGTAGTAGTGCAGCCACCGAATCAGAGCATGGAAGGGTAGAGTATTGTACTGCCCCCCTTAATCCTGAAGATCCCAATGCAGGGAGTCGCACTATTGCCTTTGGCAAGGAACTTTATATTGAGAGAGAAGATTTTATGGAGAACCCTCCTAAAAAGTACTTCCGACTCTTCCCCGGTGGGGAGGTTCGTTTGAAATACGGATATATAATTAAGTGCGAAGAGGTTATCAAGGATGCCTCAGGTCAGGTTACCGAGATAAGGTGTTCTTATGACCCTACTACCAAACCGGGTCAAGGGGAGTGGCGTTCGGTAAAGGGGACTATCCATTGGGTATCAGCGCACCATTATGAGAAAGTGGAGGTCAGACTTTATGACAGACTCTTCACACAGTCAGATATGGGTGGAATTGCAGAAGGGGAAGATTATAAAAACTATCTAAATCCTGATTCGCTTATAGTGAAAGAGGCTCTTGTGGAGCCTGGACTACTAAATGATCACTCCTCTATCCCTGTTCAGTTTGAAAGAAACGGCTACTATTTCAAGGATAGGGACTCCTCAGAAGGGAATCTTATTTTTAATAAGACCACCGGACTTAGAAGTAGTTTTTAGGCTTTTAAAGTTACTTTTTTGCCCACGA
>CAYSND010000285.1:0-1774 GCA_964432305.1 uncultured Muribaculaceae bacterium
ATATTACAGGATTTGTGGCCTCTATATATAAAAGGGGGGTTAATTTTGCTTATGTTGCAACTACTCTCCTTTCACAGGTAGATGCTTCTATAGGGGGAAAAAATGGGGTTAACTATAAGGGATTTAAGAATATTATCGGTGCTATAGTACAGCCTGAATTTACATTTGTAAATATCTCTGTTTTAAGAACATTACCAGACAAGGAGTTTGTTTCGGGCGTGGCTGAAATGATTAAATCGTTTATTATTGCTGATAGGATTACTTATAATAATTGCATTGAGTTTTTTAGGCAGAACAGGGTGTCAGGAGTGATAGTCGAAGATAAAAAGAAAGGAGAAGAACTTGGGAAGTTTATACTTAGTAGCATAAAAACCAAAAGATGGATAGTGGAGAAAGATGAGTTAGACCAAGGGGATAGAAGACTTCTTAATTTAGGACACACTTTCGGACACGCCATCGAAAAATGCCTCGAAAACGAGCAAAAAGTTCTCCATGGAGAGGCGGTAAGTATGGGAATTATTATTGCTGCCAAAATCTCCGAGAATTTAAATCTCCTCCCAAAAGAGACCTTAAAACAACTCACAAACGACTTTACCTCCATAGGACTCCCGGTGGAACATAATATTAAAATGGAGAAACTTTTAATTGCAATTAAAAATGATAAGAAGCGTGAGGGAGATTTTATTAACTTTGTACTTATTCAGAATATTGGTCAGGCTTTTGTAAGACCTTTATCGTTGAAAGAATTGGAAGATATAGTATATGATTTGTATTAGTATTGGTGAACTCTACATAAATGATTGTCTCAGAGCAGTCAGACTTTGTGAGAAAATCGCAAAGACCTTTCAGAAAAACGGAGGGGTCGGAGTTGTTGTGGAGATACGTCTCGACTTGTGCAAACTTTCAGAAGATAATGTAAGAACCCTCTTCTCTTCCACCAAGCTCCCCTTGATAGCCACCTGTCGCAGAAAAACCGCCAAATTACTCATAACTGCTTTAGAGGCAGGAGCATCTTATGTAGATATCGATTTCCACTCCTCCCCAGAACGTCTTAAGGAAGTAACCGACTATGCGAGAAAGAAAAAGGCAAAACTTATCTTTTCCCACCATGATTATTACGGAACTCCATCGTTGAAGGAGTTAATGAGAAGTTATAATATGGCTGTCGAAGCGGGTGCGGATATTGTAAAAATCTCCACCTCAGCAGCAAGAATAGAGGATGCAGAGAGGGTATTGTCCCTTTACGACGAAGTTAAAAAACTCCCTAAGAAGAGTCAAAAACCACTTGTTGCGATAGCAATGGGGGAGATTGGAACTTATACGAGGCTTGAAATTCTAAATAGAGAGGCCCCTTTTAGTTATTGTGCTCTAAATGATCAAAACAAAACCGCAGAAGGACAATTAACCTACCGCGAGATGTTTGAATACTACCCCAAGGCACTTATTAAAAACGAGATAGAGATTCCATCCTCTAAAAGTGTAGCTCAGAGAGCAATCCTCGCTGCTGGGCTTGCAAAAGGTGAGAGCGTTTTACACAACTATTCTCGTTGCAGGGACAATGATGTCGCCATTGGGGTTGCTAAACAAGTTGGATGCAAAGTCTCTATTAATGGAGATCTGGTTGCAATAAGGGGAGATGGTTTCCCTTTTCCAAATCTGAGTGAAGTCACTAAAAACCCCCTTCTTACTACCATAAAGTCCAATGATACCCTCTCTCTTTTCGTAGGAGAATCGGGGCTTCTCTCTCGATTATGTATCCCTCTTGCAGCACAAA
>CAYSND010000286.1:0-1771 GCA_964432305.1 uncultured Muribaculaceae bacterium
TTTCGGCCGTAGCGGGCGCCGTCGGCTCGGGCATGGGAGCTGCCTCCGGCAGGCTCATCCAAAGCAGGCGTTTTTCCAGGAAAAATTGTTTGTCTGATGGCTTGTTCATGGCTTGCAAAGGCAAGGTAATTAATAAATATTCAGGCCAGCACCGAATCCCCCGGCGCAATATTTCCCGGGCCGGTCTGCAGTTCCGGAGCGGCGGGCAAATCGGTGGCAGCAGGGGCTGCAATGGCGTCCGCGCCGACATCGGCGCCAGCACCGGCGTAGGCGGGCAGGCTGTTCTCATCGCGGAAACGCACCTCTTTGCGATGAGTCAGGGCGGCAATACGGGCCTTTTCGACGGCACGGAATCGCAAGACCGCCGGCATCACCGGTATGCGCAAATCATCGTTGTCCTCCGGCAAAACATCTTCGCCGCGGAAAAAGTGAAAACGTCCCTCCAGCACGCCCACATGCGTGGCCCCTTCGGCGATTTTCTCGGACCAGATTGTCTCCAGTGTACGCTTGCCGCGATCATGGCCCTCCACGCTGCGTCGAATCAGATCGGGCAAATCCTCGCGACGCGGCAACACATTTTCGCGCAACAGCAACAGCGTGGCCCGCGTATCGGCGGAGATCACGCAACCGCCATTGAGCGCTTTCCAGGCGTTCTGCTCCAGCCACCAGCCATTGAGCCGATCGGCCAGGGGCCGGCGAGTTTCTGGTGTTTGCGGATTTTCTTTGTTTATTTCCATGGGTTAATTGTTTTCCAAAGAGGATTCATGCCAATCATTGCTCGTTTTATTCCGGGAGTTCCGGAGCATTGTCACGTGTTTTATAGAGCGAAAAATTAAATACCGGCAAAAATCCCGGCGCCTTGTAGCGCTCCGACAGACTTTTCACCGCGCGCCCGGCGGCACTGGAACCGAAACTGCTGATTTCAGCAAAGTCCTTGACCAGCCTGGGAACACTTGCGGGATCGGCACCCGGCTCAGGTTTGCGCGCCAGCACACGGTAATAAATATCGGCGCGGGCCAGCTGATCGGGATCCTTCAGATTGGCGACGCCGAGTACAGTGGGATTGACCATATTGGTCAAAATTAAATAATTCTCCCGGTGACTGTCGATAAAGTCGCGCATCTGGCAGCCGGTGGAATCTCCCACCGTAGTACCCTTGATCAACGCGCCACCCGTCACGCCCAGACCGGCATCGGTCATGTAGCATTCACGGGCTGCTGACCAGAGAGTCACATCGTTCAAATCCGCCGCGAGATCCACATCCTCTGCGGCAGGCGGTTTTTTACTTAAACTTGGAAAAATACAGGACTCGCCCTGCGCCCCACTAATGACATTTGTCGTCACCGCCCGTATCGTCGCATCCGTACCGATACAGACCGGCGAGAGAGGTCCGTTATTGGTAACGCCGGGATAGAAATCGGCAATCGATTCAGTCCTCTGCACCCCGCTATCGACCAGCGGTTTGCCATAAAGCTTCCAGCGCAGCACGTCAAAACTCTCCAGCCGCAGATCTTTCAGCGCGCCATAAAACTGTGAGCCGTCACGCACATTCAGATAGTACTGCACCAGAAAATCGTTGACATTCTGCGGCTGGCCGCTGTCATCGGTGCTGAATAGCGGAATGATATGGGTTTCATTGAGCCCCAGTTTGCGATAGGTCGCCCGGGGGCACTGTTCATAAAACTGCTGCTTATTCAAGGCCAGGGCAAATGGCGTCCGCGCGCCCGCCGGGCGGCAATCGGCCACCAGACTTCCACCCTCACCGCTGACA
>CAYSND010000287.1:0-1759 GCA_964432305.1 uncultured Muribaculaceae bacterium
ATTTTATCAGTAAACAAGAAAAAGTAATTCAAGAGAATTATAGATGGGAAGAGGGAGTATTAACCAAAATAAAAAACACCCACCGCAATAACATAATTACTATCATCTTTGTCTCTTTACTACTTTTAACCATCCTCTTCTTCGCCATAAGAATATATCTTATTTTTATCAGACTTCGAGATGCAAAGGATAAAGCTCTTGCAGCTGCTTCTCTTGCAGAAGAGTCGGATAAATTAAAAGGGGTGTTCCAAGAGAATATTACAAGGGAAATCTCTGCTCCATTAGCTCAGATGAGCTCACTTCTCGAAAAAGACTCTTTAGATAAGGTTAAAGAGACCTCGTCAAATCTTATTGATATAGTTGATAAAACCCTTGATCTATCATATCTTGAGCTTGGAAAAATGGAGTTTAATACCCGTGAGCATAATATTGTTTCCCTCTGTTTTGATGTTATAAAATTAACAAAGGAGCAGAATGATAATAGAGTTGAGATTAAATTCAACTCAAATGTGGATTATCAAATGGTAAAAATAGATAGAGATAAATTTTTAGAATTTATGCTCTCTATATTCACACTCCCTAAAGGTTATGCGCTGAGTGAAACGATTGAAGCAGACCTCTCTTACGCTGAATCCGGGGAGAAAGTTATACTCTCCATTTTAGGCTCACCTCTCTCTAATCCACAGTTTGAGAGCTCAAATCAGTCGCTTTATAATCGTATAAACGAACTCTTTTTTGCTTCATTTGGAGGAAAATATGAGGTGAAAATGAGCAAGCTTCATCCGGTATTGATTATTAAGATATAAGTTTTACCAGAAAATTCCTCTGAAGCCTTCCCTAAGAATTTATATCTTTGTATTTATGGAAATAGAACACAATAAACAGGAATACCCGCCGATGCATACGGCAGAGCACATTTTAAACCAGACAATGGTTAGAATGTTCGGTTGCGAGAGGTCTCGTAACACCCATATTGAACGTAAGAAGAGCAAGTGCGACTATCACCTAACTGAGGCTCCTACGGAGCAGCAACTTCAAGAAATCGAGGCAAAGGTCAATGAAATTATTGCCCTTAACCTCCCTGTCGAGGCAGCTATTGTTCCACTTGGAGAGCTTCCTGCGGAGGTCAATACTGCAAAACTTCCGAAACAATACCAAGATGAGATTGCCTCCGGGAACCCTACTTCCAAAATAAGGATTGTAACTGTCGGGGAGTACGATATTTGCGCCTGTGCAGGGCAGCATGTAGCCAACACCTCCGAAATAGGGAGATTCTTCATTACCACCACCGATTTTAATGATGGTGTCCTAAGGGTAAGATTTAAACTCGACGAATAACTTACTTACCCCACCCCACACTTTGGGTTAGGGTAATGATTTGAGTATCGGAGAGGGAGAGCCTTCTGGAGAGGATAGCTCTGTCAACCATAGCCCTTGCTACCGTGGATAATCCTACAGAGGCACAATATAGATAACAGTTTTGAGAGATATAACCTGTATTGGCAAAGGTAGCCTCTATTACTCCGCGTTCATCTTTCCCTTTAATCTTAGAGGTATCAGAAACGAAAATCAGGTTCAGGGGAGCTGTTCCGACAAACTCCTGCATCCCTGTCTCACTTCTTAAATCTTCATCACTATGCCATTTTAAAAGATTATTCAGGGCGTCGTAAATATAAACCCCTGATGCCAAAGCGACATAAACATCTATCTCCTGACGATTATGAGAAGAGGGGGCTGTCCGTTTCGTCTCCCTATTATA
>CAYSND010000288.1:0-1706 GCA_964432305.1 uncultured Muribaculaceae bacterium
ATAGATATCGCTTTAAGTTTTCTATATCATCAGTTGTTTTAAGATCTAGGTATTCATATTTTTTAACCCTATACTGAAAGGAGTTAATATACTTATTATATCCGCTTGCCCACTTAAATTGATAAGGTGAAGTTTGAGTTGGAAAATCGCTCTCAGTCATCATTCCATTGGTATATGCAAGGGTATAGCCATCCGTATTAAAAGAGCCGACATCTTCACCATTATTGATAAAATTCCACGCAAAGAGATAACTGAATCTATTTTGTGGCAGCGAAGCATCTCTGTCAAGCAGTCTGTTCATTTCATAAGTGAAGACATATCCTATTGAAGAGGCTTGTGCACAAGAACCACCTATTTGTGAAATAATAGGTGGAAAATATTTCAGTATAGAGTTATCCACACTTTGCGGGAGTGGCTGGGCAAAGAGAGTTAAACTAATAAAAAGGAGAAAAAAAGCTAATTTTAACCTCATTTTAATTAAGTCTCTTTAGAGTCTTTTTCATCTCTTTGACAAGTGGTTCGGGAGCAGATTCATCTTTAAGACAATCTATTATCGCCTCCTTGATTCTCTCCTTTCCTATCGATTTGTCAAACCACCCCAAAGTCTCGCACATAACTACCCTTATATTAACATCCTCATTTTTATCACATAACACATTTAGCAACTCCTCTACAGCATAGTGTAGATTATAGTTTCTAAATGTACGAATAGAACTTTCACGTTTATTATAAGTGGCCGTGGTATCAATAGCACTCATTAACTCCTTCTTTAACCATTCTGCTCTCCCTTTAAGGTAATCAAAGTTTAGATCCGGATGAACCTCAAAAGCTTTCTGAATGGATTCTAAGGAGAAAACTGAGAGAGATGTCATAGCCCCATATTGAAGCCTTTGAGCTTCAGGGTAATAATAAGCCGCTCTAATAAGGTATGGAATTAACGACTCGTCACCTACATTTCCAGCACAACGAGCTGCAGTAACCCTTATAACTTCAAACTGATCGAAAAGTCCTTTTTTAATCCCCTCAACTCTATTGTTATCATCATAATCCATTAAAGAATTAAAAGCCTGCTGTCGAACAATAGGGGATTCGTCATTGTTGAAAATCTGGAGGAGCTCATATGAGCTTACTCTTTTTCCAAGGTGCTTAATGGCAGTAGCACGATAAATAGGAATCTCTTCTTTAAGCAAAGAGTTCCAGAAACGACTATTCTCCTTACCATTTGTAAGGGCTGAATATATCTTTTCGGACATCTTTGGATCAGTAGGAGTAAAACTAAAGGTAGGGTCTCCTATCATGTGTGATTCTAAGAAGTTAAATTCCTTTTGCCAAAGTCCGGCTTTAAGACCAATAGAGAAATATCCGATTAATTGATCTTCCCATTTATCTTGAAGAACATTAACGGTATTGCCTTGGGTAACTATACATTTCCCTGGATTAAAGGTATGATAACCTGCCACATATCCACTCTCATGAAAAGAGCCATTATAACATGCATCGAAGATAGCAACCCGAGGTCCTGTTTTAAGTTTCTCAATCTCTTCCAGTACAATGTTTTCATCTGATAGTCTGGGAGTATTATCTGCCCTCTTTTTCATCTCTTCATCGGAAAAAATGGAACTTGGAAGCAAGTATTCAGAAACCACCTCATTAATGAAAGCCTCCTCATTTTTCCCACCCTTATAGCGTTTGTAGGCCGATTGAAG
>CAYSND010000289.1:0-1687 GCA_964432305.1 uncultured Muribaculaceae bacterium
TAGCTTCTGCCGCACTTGCTATCTACCTAAGTGAGCAAGAGTCCGAAAAGAGCATTAAGAGAATAGTTGCGCAAATCGCATTAGCTCTCTATTTAGACGAAAATCCCAAGATAAGTATTGCCCATCCCAAAAAACTCTTAACCTATACCCCAAGAAACTCCTCTTGGTCAAGCAAAGCTCTTTTATTAAGAGAGATCCCCTTTAGAAAATAAACATCTTTATCCTTTAATATTCAACTTTTATTTATTTATTTATCTATTTATGAAATCGTACCTTTTTAATGTAAATGACAAAGATTACAATGTTGAGATTTTGAGCGTAGAAAACGGATATGCTCAAGTTATTGTAAACAACGAAGTAATCAGTATTCTTATTAAACAAGGTGGGATTACTGCCGAAACTCCTTTCCCCACAGTATCTGTTCCTACCTCTTCTACTACATCTACACCAGTTGCAGATTCTAAACCAAAACCTGTAAAACCTACTAACCTTCCAAGTGACGGTGGTAGAGTAATATCTAAACTTACTGCTCCACTTCCCGGGATTCTATTTGGAGTGAAAGTTAAAGTTGGTGATAGGGTTAAGACCAATCAACCTATTATAATTATCGAGGCAATGAAAATGGAGAACACGATAGTAAGTGATTGTGACGGAGTAGTGCTCTCTATTAATCGTGCTGTGGGGGAGGCTGTCCTTCAAGATGAAGTATTGGTAGAGTTCGGGGCATAAATATGGAATAGTATGGAAACTACACATGTTTTATTTTGGGTGTCGTTTATCCTAACGTACCTAATAGTGTTTTGTATTGACTTTTATGTCACCGACCACAGAAAAGGGGAGATAACCATAAAACAAGCTCTGAAATGGACTGCTCTCTGGATCTCCATTGCATTACTCTATGGGATGGCAATCCTTCTCTTTTACCCTCAGAATCAGGGCGTTGATCCCACGATACCTACACGTCATATAATGTTCACTAAGTTTATTGCCGGTTATTTAACAGAGTATTCCCTATCGGTAGATAATCTATTTGTCTTTATTATGATATTCGCATTAATGGGGGTAAGTGAAAAGAACCAGCCGAGGCTCTTGAAGATGGGGATTCTTCTCTCCATTGTACTAAGGATATTATTTATATTAGTAGGTATGAGTTTAGTGCAGAGATTCGAGTGGATAATCTATATTTTTGGAGTTATACTACTTTATACTGCATATAAGATGGCTTTCACCAATGAAGATGAACAAGTCGATCCTAAAAACAACTTTTTATATAAAACTGCATCAAAGATGTTCCCTGTCGATCCTGACTTAGATCATCCCAGGTTTTTCTCTAAGATAGACGGAAAGAGACATATAACTATGGTAGCTCTTGTTTTCTTAGTAATTGGTTCTACTGACGTTCTCTTTGCAGTTGACTCTATCCCTGCTATTATTGGGGTAATTTCAGATGGCGGTGCTTCTCATGTTCTTACTAATGAAGAGCAAGACTTTATAGCAATAACCTCTAATGTATTTGCAGTAATGGGATTAGTTTCACTCTTCTTTGCCCTAAAAGGTATTATGGGTCTATTCAGATTCTTAAAACAGGGGGTAAGTTTTATATTGTTTTTTATCGCTGTTAAGATGTTATTGGGGTGGTGGGCACCTGTTTCAAATCTCTTCCATCATCATGCTTGGATATCATTGG
>CAYSND010000290.1:0-1657 GCA_964432305.1 uncultured Muribaculaceae bacterium
TTCGTTATATTTTTAATACTTGTATTAAGATTAACTATCATCGTGGGAGGATCCACTAAGTCCACTATAGAAACTGGAGTTACTGAATCAGCTATGTTGGTGAAGAATTCAATGTACTCGCCTGTAGTGTCACCAGTTATTCCAATTTCATTAAGGTTTAAAACAACTACATCAGTACTTAAGTCGTATTTATCTGTTCCGCTTTTTCCTATTTTAAAGCTCACCACATTACCAGTGTTAAGGGTTTTTTCTATTACAAAGGTATAATCTCCAACATTAGATGTTCCGATAATTTTAGCAGGCAAACCATACTCCTTGTATACCAACTCACCTTTATCCAAATATATTTGGTGTGCTCCATCAGTAGGAGTTGATGGTATATCATCAAGAATCTTTATAGTATTTGCGAATCTTAATTTTTTTGCAATAAAATCTGTTGGCATTCTAACTTCAAATTGATTTTCAGCCCTTTCATTCGAAGATGCAAAGGTTCTGATTCCAAAAAGATTTAAAGAATAAATAGTAGAAGTAACCAAACTAAATATTCCAAGAGTTATTATTATCTCTACTAAAGTTAAGCCTTTTCTTGTTCTTTGTATATTCATTATAATATTCACCACTCTCCATTAATACCTAGGTTGGAAGACTGTTATACTTGTACTAGTTTTTCCAATTTCCAAACTAAACACCTCTATATTGCCTTTGGACTCAATAGTCGAATTATCTGAACTGAAGGTCAATACAAGATTTGAAGGTGAAACATCCACATCTTTTGAATTCAGAGCAACCTCAATTTGCTTATGAGTTCCAAATGATGTCTCAGACTTTTCTCCTGCCCTAACTATGAATGAAAATCCCGTAGAAAAAAGAGATAACATGCTAATAGCAACTATCCCAATAATTGCCATAGCTACCAAAACCTCTATTAATGTCATACCTTTTCTTCTCTTATTGATCATTTAACACACCTCATTCTAGTCGCTCCATACTGATCTACTGTATCCTGCCACACCTTGTAAATTTAAATCTTCCATATTACCTGATCCTTGAGATATGACTACATTACTGCTTGGTTCCTCAAATTTCTTGCAAATAAAAGAACCTTTTATATTTTCGTTACTACCTCCACCTGACATAATTATAGTAGCATCAGGTGCATAAATCGTAATATTAGATTCAGTAGGAGTTCCCTTAAACTCAATTACATCTGTGCTATTTGAATATATAAACAAGTCAGTACCTGCTTCAGCACTAATAGTACTATTTCCTGATGCAGCGATTTTCCCTGTTACGTATAAATGTACCTGTCCTCCACCTTTTACTACAAAATTATCCGACCCATTACTCAAATCAATAGCATTAATGGTAGCTCGTAGCTTTCCATCAGACATAACTGAGGCATAGTCTTTAGTATCTATCTCCTTTGAGTTGTTTGGTAACGCTACTGGAAAATCCAAGGGATCAATATCAGGAAGTATCATAGGGACTGAAAGTGAATCTACTAGGTAACCAGGGGCAATTCCACTTTTAGCTGCTTCAATGTCAGAAGGTGTTGCACCTGCTCCTATGGTAATATTCCCGTTGATATCCTTACTACCAAAATTAATCTTTAAACTATTAGTAGCTATATTCCCATTTATTGTAGTATTATTACCAA
>CAYSND010000291.1:0-1646 GCA_964432305.1 uncultured Muribaculaceae bacterium
TTCACCGCTTGAAGCAGGATTAGGGTGGATTACAAAATTCAATGATGTAAAGGGGGACTTCGTGGATAAAGAGTATATGCTTAATATGAAAGCAGAAGGGGTGAAGAGGAAACTTGTCGGTTTCGAATTGATAGATAGAGGTATTCCTCGTCATGGTTATCAAGTGTGCGATGCAGAAGGGAATGAAATCGGAGTGGTGACCTCAGGAACTATGGCACCTTCTTTGAAGAAACCGGTTGGGATGGCTTATGTCGCTACTTCATTCTCCAAACCTGAAACGGAGATATATATTAAAGTAAGAGACAAGCTCTTAAAAGCTATGGTGGTAAAAGTACCTTTCTATAAAGGATAATTAAAACCGATAAAAAAGCCTCCCAAAGGGGCTTTTTTAATAATTATTATATGAAGAAAATAGTTTATTTTACACTCTTTATTCTTATTCCCTTTTTGGGCTTCTCCCAAAATCCGGATGTAGAGAAGAGACTTAAATCGCATGTCGATTACCTTACCTCTGATAAAGTGGAAGGGAGAAAAGCAGGGACTGCCGGAGAAAAACTTGCTGCAGATTACATTTACGAGAGACTTAATGAGGCAGGTGTTATAATGCTGACACCTAAGACAGGACAGGACTTCGCCATTCTTCAAGGGAGTGACACCCTTTGGTCGAGAAATATAGTCGGTATTGTGGAGGGGAGTGATAAGAAACTTAGAAATGAGTATGTGGTAATAGGGGCAAATTTCGACCATTTAGGGACTAATACCCTTACAGTTAATGGGAAGAAAACAACTCAAATTTATAAGGGAGCAGATGATAATGCCTCAGGGGTGGCTTGTATGATAGAGTTGGCAGAGAGGGTAGCTGCGACTTCATTAATGTTTAATAGGTCAGTAATATTTATAGCATTTGGGGCGAAGGAGATGGGGATGGCAGGCTCATGGTACTTTGTAAACAGGGCTTTTAATCAGATAGATTCCGTCTCTTTAATGATCAATCTCGATAAGGTCGGGCGACTTGGCACATCTAACCCCTTTACATATAATAATTGTGCCCCCAATGTGGAGCTAAACACCCTAATTAAACAGGTTACTGAGGAGACCTCTTTTATTATCCCAAAGGAGAGCGTTGGAGAGACTTTCGGCTCCGATTACCTCCCATTTTATCAGAGAAACATCCCTGTTACTCTTTTTAGCACAGGGATACATAGGGATTATCACTCTACAAGAGATACTCCGGAGATATTGAATTATGAGGGGATGGATAGAATTTGTAACTTCGTTTATAATTATGCACTTGCAGCTTCCAATACCAAGGAGAAGATAAAGAATGTTGTCTATCAGAGTGAGCCTGAAAGTCAAGGTTCCACCATCTATTCCCCTTACGAAGTGGATAAGGCACCTAAGTTTTTCAAAGGTGATGAGAGGACATTCCTTGAGAAGTGGGTATATGTCTATTTGAAATATCCCGATACTTCGCTTAGAATGGGGAATCAGGGGGTGGTTACTGTGGAGTTTGTAGTCGAGGCTGACGGCTCTGTCTCTAATGTTAAAGTGGTAAAAGGGATTGATGATTATATAGATGCAGAGGTGGTAAAAGTGGTATCAGTCTCCCCTAAATGGAAAGCAGGAGAGATAGGCTCGAAAAAAGT
>CAYSND010000292.1:0-1645 GCA_964432305.1 uncultured Muribaculaceae bacterium
CCCCTATATGGTCATAGTGAGCAGTTACGAATACATATTCATTTGAGGGGAAGATACTCGGAACTATTCCGACAACATTTCTCCCAACTATGCTGTCAAGTTTGAACTGCTGGTAATATGCTCCATCGAGAGGTTCTAAACCATATTCTTCAAAATGATCTCGTATATATCTTGCTACCATCTCATTGCCTAATGTTCCGGTGGCCCTTCCACGTGTACAGTCATTGGAGATATAACTAAGAATTCTAGACTGTTTAGATTTGTATATCATCTGCTCAAACATGGTATATGGACCTAAACTCCTACTGTTTTGAGATAGGAGAGTCTGCGAGCATAAAAATAATAGAGACGAGATAATTACTAATAGGAATTTCCTTAAAAACATTTGCACTATATTTGTAGTGCGAAAATAAGCTATTTTTACTAATAGATGAAAAGGTTTAAGAAAATTATACGGATTATATTTATATGGGTACCTCTATCTTTAGTGGCACTCTCCCTTTTTTGGATATTTGTTTTAAAGTTTGTCCCTGTTGTTTATACTCCGCTGATGTTTATTCGTTCAATAGAGTATCGTAATGATCCTAATTTTAACACTACCAAGAACTGGACGAAAATTGAGGATATCTCCGATAATATGGTCTTGGCAGTAATCTCGTCAGAGGACAATAAGTTTCTGACTCATAGTGGATTTGACTGGGACGAGGTGCAGAAATCCATTGATGCCAATAAGCGGGGCAAGAGGCTAAGGGGGGCAAGTACCATCTCCCAACAGACTGCTAAGAATGTCTTTTTATACCCCGGAAGGTCTTGGTTCCGAAAAGGATTGGAGGTTTATTTTACTTTTGGTATAGAATTAGTGTGGGGTAAAAAGAGGATAATGGAGGTCTATCTGAATGTTGCTGAGATGGGGAAAGGAATTTATGGAGCAGGGGCAGCAGCCGAAGTTTTTTTTAATAAACCTGCGTTAAAACTGACACGCTACGAGTCTGCACTTATAGCCTCTGCACTACCAAACCCTCTTAAAAGAAAGGTTAATAGACCTTCTCAATATATGTCAGGGAGGGCAGGGCATATTGTAGGTCTTATGAATAATATCGCTTATCCCGGATGGAATGATTTTTTAAAAAATGAAAAGAAAAAGAATAATAATTAGCATACTACTCCTTTTCTCAGTATTCACTGCTTTTGCACAATATGATAAGGATCAGTTTTTCTATCGGGGGAGACAGTCCTTGATAGAGGGAAAATATGCAAACGCTATTGATAACTTCAATATTCTAATAAGACTTGAGGATCAACAGTACGAGGCATATTTTTTTAGGGGGATTGCCAAATATAACCTTGGGGACTTTATTGGTGCACAACTCGATTTCGATAAGACATTGGAGCTAAATCCAATTTACACACCCGCATATCATTATAGGGCTATTACACTCAGTAGAACAGGAAAATATGATTTGGCTCTAAAAGACTTGGAAGAGGCTGTCGATTTAAGACCAAGCTACTCGGGGCTCTATTTTAGCAGGGGTGTTACCTATTTTCTCTCTCAGCAGTTTGATAAGGCAATAGAAGATTTCAATAGATTCTTGCGGACTAACCCAAAAGAGTCTGATGCATATTTAAATCGCGGGGCATCATATCT
>CAYSND010000293.1:0-1618 GCA_964432305.1 uncultured Muribaculaceae bacterium
TGAGACTTGACAATGTCACTTTTAAGGGTGGTTATCATGTACCTGACAATAAAAGCTATACAAGTAACAAGGCTATTGAAAAAGCTAGAGAACCAAAAGTTGTCCGTATCCCTTTGCATCAACATGTTGGAGCTCCTTGTGAACCTTTAGTTAAGGTAGGAGATACAGTAAAAGTTGGACAAAAGATTGGAGATTCTAAAGCCAGCACTTCAGCACCGGTTCATGCAAGTATTTCAGGTACTGTAAAGAGTATTACTAAAATCTACAATCCAGGTGGATTAAAGGTGGATTGTATAGAAATCGAATCAGATGGTCTTAATGAGTACCATGAATCCTATGGAATAAAGGCAGACCTATCAAAACTTTCCAAGGATGAAATTATATCAAGGATAAAAGAAGCTGGTATCGTAGGCATGGGTGGAGCGGCATTTCCTCTGCATACAAAACTAATTACTTCAGATGATAACAGCGTTGACTCTGTAATTCTAAATGGGGCAGAATGTGAACCATATTTAACATGCGATCACAGAATAATGTTAGAAAGTCCGGAGAAGATAGTAACCGGTCTTAAAATAATAATGAATTTTTTGAAGGTGGAAAACGGATACATAGCAATAGAAAATAATAAAATGGATGCAGTAGAATCTATTAAGAAGGCAGCAAGCCAGGAAGACTTAAAAATCGTTACCATGGCTACTAAATTCCCACAAGGTGATTCCTATAGAATCGTTGATGCTGTCATAGGAAGAAAGGTTCCTCAAGGTGGAAGATGTAAAGATGTGGGCACAGTAGTAAATAACGTAGGAACAGCAATGGCAACTGCTGAGGCTGTCCTAGAGGGGAAACCATTAATCGAAAGAGTAGTTACAGTTACAGGTAAGGGTGTAAAAGAGCCTAAAAACCTATTGGTGAAAATAGGGACAAGCATAGGGGAAATAATTGACCAGTGTGGTGGTTTCAACGGAAAGCCTGGTAGAATTATAGCAGGTGGACCTATGACAGGTATGGCCCAATTTACATTGGATACACCGGTTACTAAGGGGACTACCGGAATCTTGGTTATGACAGAAGAGGAAAATAAAGTCCATAAGGTACTTCCATGTATTAAGTGTGGTAAGTGTGTTGAAGTGTGTCCGGTACATCTACAACCTTTATTTATAAGTGCTTATGCTTTAAAGGATAATATGGAAATGGCTCAGAAATACTATGCAGAATCATGCATTGCATGTGGAACTTGCTCTTATGTCTGTCCATCTAAAAGACCTTTAGCTGAGTCTATTGATCATGCAAAGAGTGAAATAAAGATAAGAAGAAAGAAATCATAGAAGCAAGGAGGAAAAATAATGGAAGATATGAAGTCAACTTCATTGCAATTAGATGATATGCTAACTGTATCCCAAATGCCTCATGTAAGGTCAAATAGGACAGTAAGGGGAATTATGCTCGATGTTATCATAGCTTTAACACCTGCAATGATAGGAAGTATATATTTTTACGGATTCAATGCTATTAAACTCTTATTGGTTACAGTTGCATCTGCAGTTTTATTTGAATTTGGTATACAAAAGCTATTAAAGAGAGAAACAAGAATTGATGATTTAAGTGCTGTTGTTACAGG
>CAYSND010000294.1:0-1613 GCA_964432305.1 uncultured Muribaculaceae bacterium
CAGGTCTTGAAATGACTCAGAATGCTGCTCATATTTCTTGGTCAGCAAAAGAAGTAGATGAAAAACTCCACTACATTATGGAGAGCATCCACAGTGCTTGTGTTAAATATGGTACACTTGCCGATGGTAGAGTTGACTATGTTAAAGGTGCTAATATAGCAGGCTTTATGAAAGTTGCTCAGGCTATGATGGAACAAGGTGTAGTATAAACGCTAATATTATTAAAAAAAAGGGGTGTTGTAGATACAACGCCTCTTTTTTTTATTACCTTTGTTGATTGTTAAGCAAATATATCATTGTACCTATGGCAATTATCAAAACTCTTAATGGTATTACCCCGAAAATCGGAAAGAATTGTTTCCTTGCGGAGACCGCAGTTATAATTGGTGATGTGGTTATAGGAGACGACTGCTCTATTTGGTATGGAGCAGTTTTAAGAGGGGATGTAAACCCAATAATAGTAGGGGACAGGGTTAATATTCAAGACGGTGCAGTTCTCCATACTCTTCATAAAAAGTCAGTTGTAGAGATAGGAAGCGACGTCTCAGTGGGGCACAATGCTATCATTCACGGAGCAAAAGTTGGGAGTAATGTTCTTGTTGGGATGGGGGCAATATTGATGGACAACGCTGTAGTTTCAGATAATTCTATTATAGCTGCCGGAGCAATAGTGTTGAGTGATAAGGTTTTAGAACCAGGAGTTTATGCGGGAATTCCTGCTAAAATGGTAAAAGAGGGTTCTAAGGAGATAGGAGAGGCAGCGAAAAAGAATGCCGCCGGGTATATGGAGTACAAAGAGTGGTTCTTAAGCGAAGATTTTTAACACATTAATACCGTATTTATGAAAAAATTATTTTTATTTGTTGGGTTACTTGCAGTAGTAGCTTGTAATGCCCCGAAAGGTTATGTTATCCAAGGTACAGTTTCCGGAGATAGCACAGCTTTCAAAACCGGAAAGGTTTATCTCTCTAATTTTGATAAGGAAAACCCTATCAAAGATACTACTGATGCTGTTGATGGAAAATTCACTTTTAAAGGTGAGGTTCTATCTCCTGAAAACTTTGGGTTAACATTTGAAGGTGTTGATGGTAGAGTTACTCTATTCTTAGAAAATGCCAAATATAAAGTGGAGGTTAAAGACGGAGACTTCTCCAAAGCAGTTGTTTCAGGAGGGGTTACTCAGGCCCTCTATAACCAACAAAAGGCAAAACAAGATGAACTTTATAAAATATGTAATCTTGAGGGGGCTTTAGCTGAATATAGATTACCCGAAACCACTTCTGAAAGGAGAGCAGAGATCGTTAAATTATACAATCAAATGGATAGTTTAATGACTAAATTCCAAGATTCGTTAATCGCTGCCAATCCCCTTTCTCACTATTCTCTACAGAGTTTAAAATCTAAAGTTAATGATTTGTCTATAGAAGAAGCTGAAACATTGTTGGCTCCTTTTAAAGCAGATCTCCAGTTTGCAGGGAATAAAGTGATAGCCTCTATTGAGAATACCATAAATCTTGAGAAATCTCTTCAAGTAGGGATGCCCGCTGCTGATTTTACAATGAAGGATCCTAAAGGAAATGATATTACCCTTTCTGAAATTTATAAGAAGAATA
>CAYSND010000295.1:0-1610 GCA_964432305.1 uncultured Muribaculaceae bacterium
GAGATATTACTCTTTTCTGACGACCCTTTTTAATGTTTTCCAGGCTCTTCACTATAATGAAATCAATATTTCTGTTTATATTCTTGATAGAGAAAACCCTACAGGAAGACTTGTGGAAGGGACTATGCTTCCACCTGAGTTAGCCTCTGCGGTGGGGATTGAGGGATTGCCTCACAGACATGGTCTTACTATTGGTGAACTTGCTAACCTCTTTTATTCTGATATAGGGGCTAAATTTCCTCTCCATATTATCTCATTTATGGTTCGTTCAGCGACCAAATATATGATGCCCTGGAGTATTCCCCCATCTCCTATGATTCCGGGGCTTTTCACATGTAGTTATCTCTCAGGTCAGATGCTGTGGGAGGGGTCTAATGTGAGTAACGGAATAGGGACATCGAGACCTTTTGAACTCTTCGGAGCACCTTTTATGGACTCCCTTCCGAGTTATATTGTAAAAAATGGGATTGAGAACTGGAATGACCCTAACTCCCCTGTTTATGATACAGGAGCTTTTATGAGGTTTACCCGTTTCATCCCTTCGATTGGTAAATATGCAGGGGAGGCTTGCTATGGATTCCAACTCCTTCCTAAACCCGGAGTTCAGTACCACTCTCTTGCTCACCAACTTAGAATAATGAGATTTGTAACAGAAAACTCTACCGAGATAGCATTTAATGATGATTTTGAACTTTATGTGGGGGATTATACTCTTGCCGACTATATTAAAAACGGTGGGGAGTGGTCTGATATTAAGGAGCATATAAAAGTTGAGGAACAGAAATGGATCAGAAAAGCTAAAAGATATACTCTTTATGAGGACCAACTTTGGAGAATAAAGAGTGTTATTTAGGATTTTTTTAAGAAATATTTGTAGAGAAGGTAAATAATTTATACTTTTGCACCCCATAATAAATTTTATAAGAAATGAAAAAAGAAATACATCCCGAAAACTACCGTCTTGTAGCTTTCAAGGATATGTCTAACGAGCATGTGTTTATCACTCGTTCTTGTGTAAACACTAAGGAGACCATCGAAGTGGAAGGTGTTACCTACCCTGTGGTAAAGGTCGAGATTTCAAATACTTCTCACCCATTCTATACAGGTAAGATGAAATTGGTTGACACTGCCGGTCGTGTTGATAAATTCTACCAGCGTTACAAGAAGAAATAATCCCTATTTCCTATATTTTGGTGTCAGTGCCGAAGTGCGAATGTTGACACCTATTCTAAACTGTTGATAGGGAAAGTCTTTAATACCATATTGATATTGAACAAAATAATCGATAACAGCTCTTGTTATCGATATTTTTGTTGTATATACCAACGGAGCATCTCCATAATCTTCTCCGTACTGAGGTCTTGTATGCATCCATCCCCAATATCCTGAGATAGTATTCTCAAACTTCCAAGTATTGTTTCCTATTATCAATTTGCCTCCATACATCGGCGCATCGTTTTGAGTACTATTGGTAGTCTCCCAACATAGAAATCCCATATTGACCACACCACGTATCTCATTAATAAAACTCCCTCTTGTATATATTGATTTCCCTATTTCCAAATCAAAATAATATCCTGGGGTGTCGTAGTATCGTCTTGCTGTCAATT
>CAYSND010000296.1:0-1608 GCA_964432305.1 uncultured Muribaculaceae bacterium
GAAAGTTTCATACGGAGAATTATACGAACTAAATTTTAAAAAGTTTCAAAAATTTAAAAAATCTTTTCAATATCATCCAATGTAAGGGCATCTTGAAGTTTAAAATCTCCTGATGAACTCCTTATCAAAGATGAAAGATATCCCCCACTATTAAGTTGTACCCCTAAATCTCGTGCTATAGATCTAATATAGGTCCCTTTACTGCACTCAATAGTTAGAGTGAGTTTAGGTGGGGTATATTCCAATACCTCCATATTATATATAGTAATAGTTGACGACTTCATTTTTACCTCTTCCCCTGCTCTTGCCATTTCATAAGCCCTTACTCCATCTACAAACTTTGCTGAGAAAATAGGGGGGATCTGCTCTTGTTCCCCAATAAATGAGGCTACGCACTTTTTAATCTCCTCTAAAGTAATATGTTCATAAGGGAATCTAAAGTCAATCTCCTTTTCGAGGTCAAAACTTGGAGTAGTAGCACCAAATGTTATCTCTGCAACATACTCTTTCTTCTCTGCTTGGAGTTTTTCAGATTGTTTTGTAGCCCTTCCGATACAGATAAGAAGCAACCCTGTGGCAAGAGGGTCTAATGTCCCTGCATGTCCCACTTTAATCCCTCTCTGATTATAAAATCTCTGAATTTTAAATTTTATCTTCCTGACAGCATCTGATGATGTCCACTCTCTCGGTTTATTCAGAGGAATTACGATTCCATTTTGGCAAGTTTCCAAATCGGGAGCCTTCTCAGGGAGGTTCCCTTTATCTATTATTAAATACTCTTTACTCATCTATTTACGATAAGGTATTTTATCCACCCTTTTCTGATGCCTTCCCCCCTCAAACTCTGTTTGGAGAAATGCAGCAACTATCTCTTTTGCACTCTCTAGGGAGATAAAGCGTGCAGGGAGTGATAAAATATTGGCATCATTGTGTGCTCTTGAAAGGGAAGCGAGCTCCGGTGTCCAGCAGAGGGCAGCACGAATCCCCTGATGCTTATTTAATGTCATACTAATCCCATTTCCTGAACCGCAAAGGGCTATTCCTCTCTCCACCTCTCCACTCTCTACACTTAAAGCAAGAAGGTGGGCAGTATCAGGATAGTCCATACTCTCCTCGGAGTGAGTTCCAAAGTCCGTAACTGTATGACCTAACCCCTTTAAGTACTCAATGAGTGCCTGTTTCATATTATAACCTGCGTGGTCTGAAGCAATACCTAAATTCATCTCCCTTATTTTTATATAAATTCTCCGCAAATATAGAAAAAAGGCTATATTTGCAACAATAAAATAAATTATATGAAGACTAATTTAGGGAGAGTATTAGTTACAGGCGCTACCGGGTATATCGGTTCGCATACTATTGTTGAACTTGTTGAGGCCGGATTTGATGTAGTGGGAGTTGATAATTTTTCAAACTCCTCCCCTGATGTTCTTGATGGGATTAAGTCGATTGTGGGGAAAGAGATCCCTTTTATGGAACTTGACTGTAGTGATAAAGCTTCATTCTCCAAGGTTTTTGAAAAGTACCCCGATATAACCTCCTCTATCCACTTTGCTGCTTATAAAGCTGTGGGGGAGAGTGTTCAGAAACCGATAGAGTATTATAATA
>CAYSND010000297.1:0-1602 GCA_964432305.1 uncultured Muribaculaceae bacterium
ACTAACTTTTTCCCCTCCTCACTTAAACTAACCTTCGCTAAACGACTTTCATAGTAAATACGAACTGTGGCACCATCCTCCACTGCCTGGGCTATATCATAAATATCCACATAGTTTCCAAAAACAGCAGGTGTGTTTACATCAATGTTTTCTATTGGAGTTCCGGTAAAACCTAAATATGTAGCATTAGGGAGAGCATCCCTCATATACTTCGCAAACCCATATACTATTTTCTTCCCCACTACTACCCCTTGTTCATCTTTTGCATCAATAGTTTTAGCTTTAAACCCATATTGAGTTCTATGTGCTTCATCTGCTATTACGACAATATTACTTCTATCTGAGAGCATTTCATACACATTCCCCTCTTCGGGTTGAAATTTCTGAATGGTGGTAAAAACCACCCCTCCCGAAGCAACCTTTAAGAGCTCCTTTAGCTGACCTCTATCTTCTGCCTGAACAGGCTCCTGTCGGAGCAGTTGTTTAGAGGAGGCAAATGTATCAAAGAGTTGGTCATCCAAATCATTACGGTCTGTGATAACAATAATAGTAGGATTATCTAAAACTAAAACAATTTTTCCCGCATAGAAGACCATTGATAGCGATTTTCCACTCCCCTGTGTGTGCCAAACCACTCCCCCTTTTCTATCTCCAATTGATTGTTTTTTAACTCCGGGTAACCCATAGCTTTCCGGGGACTCTGCAAACACTTTTCCCTCCGTAAGTAGAGGTATATATCCGGTAGCCCTAAGAGTTGATTCAACAGCTCTGTTTACAGCATAATATTGATGGTAGGCTGCTAATTTTTTTATTGTCGAGATGGTTATAATGCCTGTTCCGGAATCCTCCTTTTTAGATTTTTCAAAAACTATAAAGTGACGAATAATATCAATCAGCGTCTCTTTATTTAACATCCCTAAAATAAGAGTCTCCAACTGGCTTTTTAGGTGTGATGCCTCGACCTTTCCATCAATAGATTTCCAAGCCATAAATCTGCTAAAACCGGAGGAGAGAGAACCTGCTTTTGCCTCCAATCCATCAGAAATAACCACAAAGGCATTATAAGTAAATAGGCTTGGAATAACTGCTTTATAAGTCTCTATCTGTTTGAAAGCAGATAGTATAGTGGTATTCTCATCCACAGCATTTTTCAGCTCAATAACCACCATCGGAATCCCATTGATAAAAAGAATAACATCAGGACGCTTATTAATCCCTTTTTCGACAATAGTGAATTGATTTGCTACCACAAATTCATTGTTACGTGGATCTTTAAAGTCAATCAACCATACTCTGTCTCCTCTCTCCTCCCCATCTATACTTTTGGATACCGGAATCCCTTCGGTAAGTAGTCTGTGAAAAGTCTCATTGTCAGTAAGCAGTTCAGGAGAACTAATGCGTTGAACTTTCTTAATCGCTTCTGCCTGTGCATCGAGAGGAACACCTATATTAATCTTTTTAACTGCCCTCCTGAGCCTCTCCATTAATAGCACCTGAGAATAATTCTCCCTCTCGGGCATACTTCCATCAGGTGAAATATCAGGAGCATAAAGATATTCATAACCGAGATGAATAAACTGCTCGATAGCGAAAGACTCTATT
>CAYSND010000298.1:0-1599 GCA_964432305.1 uncultured Muribaculaceae bacterium
GATATTTTTGTTGTATATACCAACGGAGCATCTCCATAATCTTGTCCGTATTGAGGTCTTGTATGCATCCAACCCCAATATCCTGAGACGCTATTCTCAAATTTCCAAGAATTGTTTCCTATTATAACTTTGCCGCCATACATTGGAGCATCGTTTTGAGTACTATTTGTGGTCTCCCAACATAGAAATCCCATATTGATCACACCACGTATCTCATTAATAAAACTCCCTCGTGTATATATTGATTTACCGATTTCCAAATCAAAATAATATCCTGGGGTGTCATAGTATCGTCTTGCTATTAGTTTTGTTCCGGAGGCAGTTTTCAGAGTGGAGTTAAATATAATATCTACTCCATGATACTTCTCACTTAGTAAAAGAATTCTCGTTTGTAAATAGAGGTCACCATTAGCCCTTCCGGAGCTATCACCACTCATTCTTCTGGCTTGATAAAGATCATTATTAACCCGATAATGTTCTAATACTGCACTCCATAATTTAATCGAAACCCTATTTGGTAATAGGGGAATCTCTACTTTAAAATATCCATTCATGGTTTGATCTCCATACCCGTGATAGTAGTCTGCTGTTATGGAGAATGTGGTCTTAGATGGGATACGGGCATCACTAAATTCGGGAACAGGATTAGCGTTGGGTCCAAACCAAGCGGGAGAATACCTTATTTGCTGGGCATTAAGAGCATGATAGGCTATTAACAAGGTAATTAAAAGGAGATATATACTCTTCACAGTCAGTTTAATAATTTAATGCTAAGATAGATTAGTTTTTTATATTGTGAAAATAAATTTTGTACCTTTACATTCATTATGGAAACAACTAAATTATTTGAAATAGCCTCTCATTTTATGTTTGAGGGTAAGGTAGAATCGATAGTCCCGCTTGGGGAGGGTTTTATCAATGAAACATTTATAGTAACTACTATCGGAGATGCTCCCGACTATATTCTCCAGAGGAAAAACCATCTTATTTTTCCGGATGTCCCTTCTATGATGGATAATATCCTGAGGGTATCTAATCATATTAAAAAAAGGGTCCTTTCTGAAGGGGGAGATCCCATGAGGGAGGCTTTTACTGTAATACCGACTAATAGGGGGTACCTCTATTTTAAGGATGAACAGGGGAACTTTTGGGCAGCATGTCTAAAGATAAAAGATGCCGTAACATACCCTAAGGCTGATTCGACTCACCTTGCATATATGGGGGGCGTAGGGATAGGGAAGTTCCAGTCTCAGCTCTCCGACTTTACAGAGCCTTTGGCAGAGACCATAAAGGGTTTTCATAATATCCGTTGGAGATTTAAGCAGTGGGATGAGTCTCTCCGTCTTAATAGAGCAGGGAGGGTGGTGGCACTCTCTCGTGAAATAGAGTGGATAGAGTCCCGTAGAGAGGGGATGTTGGAGTTTTGGAAAAAAGTGGAGGATGGGATAATTCCGACAAGGGTTACCCATAATGACACTAAAATCAGTAATATCCTTTTCAATGAAAAAGGGGAGGTGCTTTGTGTTATTGACCTCGATACAGTTATGAATAGTACCTCACTCAATGATTTTGGAGATGCTATCCGCTCTTATGCCAATA
>CAYSND010000299.1:0-1585 GCA_964432305.1 uncultured Muribaculaceae bacterium
ACGAGAATCACCACAAGGTGAGAATTGATGATGATGCGATTATTGCGGCAGTGGAGTTGTCTAGTAGGTATATAACCAATAGATTCCTCCCTGATAAAGCTATTGACCTTATTGATGAGGCTGCATCTAAACTCCGTATGGAGATGAACTCTGTACCTGAGGCGATTGATGAACTAAACAGAAAGATTAGGCAGCTTGAGATAGAAAAAGCAGCTATTAAAAGGGAGGGGGAGTCGGCAAAATTAGATGAGATAAAAGAGATGTTAGATGCTTTTGAAGCGGAGAGAAAAGTGGCAAATAAAAAATGGAATGATGAGAAATCGCTGCTTGATGCAATTCAGAAGAAGAGAACGGAGATAGAGCATTTTAAGTTTTTGGCAGAGGATGCCGAAAGAAGGGGAGATTATGGAAAAGTAGCCGAGATACGTTATGGTAAAATAACGGCTCTCCAAAAAGAGATAGATGAACTTGCTGCTCAAATGGCTAAAAATCCTGACCCGATGATAAAAGAGTCTGTCGAGGCAGAGGATATTGCCGAGATCGTCTCTAAATGGACAGGAATACCTGTAAATAGGATGCTTGAGAGCGAGAAGACTAAACTCTTAAATATGGAAGAGCTTCTTCATAAGAGAGTTGTAGGGCAGGATGAGGCAGTGAATGCTGTTTCAAATGCTGTGAGAAGGAGTAGGGCAGGGCTTCAAAATGAGAAACGCCCGATAGGCTCCTTTATGTTTCTAGGTCCTACCGGGGTTGGTAAAACAGAATTGGCTAAGGCTCTTGCAGAGGCACTGTTTAATGATGAGAATATGATGACCCGAATCGATATGAGTGAGTATCAGGAGCGTCATACTGTATCAAGATTGGTCGGAGCTCCTCCGGGATATGTCGGATACGATGAGGGGGGACAACTTACCGAGGCAGTACGAAGAAAACCCTATTCTGTTATATTGCTTGATGAGATAGAAAAAGCACACCCCGATGTCTTTAATGTACTTTTACAAGTGCTTGATGATGGGAGACTTACCGACAATAAAGGGAGAACGGTAGATTTTAAGAATACTATTTTGATAATGACTTCCAATATTACATCAGAGGAGACATTAAAGCAGAGTGTAAGACCTGAGTTTTATAATAGAATAGATGAAGTTATTCAGTTTAAGCCACTTACTCGATCTAATATTAGTGAGATTATGCATATCCAATTAGAGCTTATTAAAAATAAGATGAAAGAGAATGGGATAATCCTTGAATTTTCTCCCACTGCTGAGGAGTATATTGCATCTAAAGGGTATGACCCCGCTTATGGTGCCCGTCCTATTAAGAGGATTCTTCAACGTGAATTGGTGAATACCCTTGCTACGGCCCTTCTTGAAGGGAGTATAGTAAAAGAGAGCAGGGTGGAAGTGGATGTTAAAAATGGTGCAATAGTTCTATATACAAAGGCATAATTTTATATTCTTTTTTCAATCAAGTGAAGTTATATTTCATACCTTGAAAATATTTTTTATCTTTGCACCCACTTTAAAGAAAGGTTCGGTAGCTCAGTTGGATAGAGCAACAGCCTTCTAAGCTGTGGGTCTTGGGT
>CAYSND010000300.1:0-1536 GCA_964432305.1 uncultured Muribaculaceae bacterium
CACAAGAAAAGAGTTAGGAAGTCCATTTAAGAGTGAAAGCAAATGGGTACTCTTTCCACCCGGAGCAGCACATAAATCGAGAACCTTTACTCCCCTCTCTTTTGCCTGTACAGTCTCAGATACCCGTTGAGAACAATAGAGAGACAACACCTCTTCCAGAGCCATAGAGGAGGCCTCCTGCACATAATAGGCACCTGCATGAAATAGGGGGTCAGAGGTAAATGAGGGTCTTTTGGGTAAAAAATAGCCATACTGCGACATCTTAAGCGCAGTGGTATCTGAATAAGGGGGAGCAGTAATCTTTAACGGATTAATACGAATAGAGACTGTCGGCTCTGTATCGAGAGCCGCAATTAGAGATTCAGCACGAATAGTTCCAATAGACTCTTTCAGACTATCTATGAATTCATGCCGAAACATATTATTTAATTTAAATCCTCCGGTTTAACTTTTGGAATATCAGGCATCTCTCCCTGCATAGCCTTAGCTATTTGGTCAGTAAAATTATCTACGAACTCCTGTAACCTCCCCCCTATCATCATCTTCATAAGGGGATTAAGCACCGCACTTAGTTCGATATGCATAAGGGTGCTATCGAGGCCTATAGGTTCTAAATGAAAACTAAAATAAAAGGGAAAAGGGGAATGTCCGTCATCATTAAACGAAACCAAAGAGTATGGAACTTTCTTATCAAGCTTTATACCCAACTTAAACCCTTTGATATTCATCACGATACTATCCTCGCCCACTTTCACTTTATCTTTATAATCTTCAGGTATAGCATACGCAAAACGGCTCAAATCAGAGAACATATTAAATAGAGTATAAGGAGTCTGTTTAACCGGTAAATCCTTTCCTCTAACAGTGGTTGCATCCATAATTGTTATTGTTTAATCCCCTCCCAACGATCGGGGGCAAATCTCCACTTTTTTAGAAAGTCCACTTGCTCCTCCTTAACATAATCACACTCAAGTGCTTCATCTATAAGTGTATCATAGTTAGTAAGGGTATGCAACTGAACATTGGCGTTTTCAAAAGAACGCCTTGCTACAGCGAAATTATATGAAAAGATGGCAACCATTCCAAGAACCATTGCCCCTGCCTTTTGGAGTGCTTGTACTGCGGAGAGGCTGCTCTGCCCTGTGGAAATCAAATCCTCTACCACCACCACTTTAGCACCTGCTGGAAGAAACCCTTCAACTTGATTTTCAAGCCCATGATCCTTAGGTTTAGGACGCACATAGACAAATGGTTTGTCCATTAAATGGGCAATAATAGCACCATAAGCAATAGCTCCTGTAGCCACGCCTGCTATTACCTCAACATCTTTATAGTCTTCGCGGATTAGTTCTATAAGGTGCTTACACACAGAGTATCTCATCCCTGGGTAAGAGAGAATTTTTCTATTATCACAATAAATGGGAGATTTCCAGCCTGATGCCCAAGTAAAAGGGTTTTCAGGGTTTAATTTTACTGCTTCAATCTCTAAAAGATCTCTTGCAACTGTTTTTTCAACTGAAATCATAACTTCAATAT